>JBFHKR010000074.1:0-12390 GCA_041595255.1 Chlorobiota bacterium | reverse complement strand
TACTATCAACTTTAGAAGAGTTAACCAAAATAGACAATGCACAACCCGCCAATTGATTATTTACTCTTATTACTACTTGACCATCTGGGAATTTGTCAATCAGTGTTTTTATCTGAAACTCTTCCCAATAATCATGAGGCATATTGGCGTACGATTCTATCATAGCGTTTTTCAGCTCTTCATAATCATCTGAAGTCAGGTAACCTAGTTCTATGTTCTCTATTTCTTGTTTTATCATTGTTTTGAATATTGTGTTTTTTGTAAGCTTCTAATATAATGATAAATAAATCATCAATTATATTATTTCTTTACTTTGGATAAGCAATAATATTGTTTAGTTTATAGGTATTCTATAAAATAAATATGAGAAATAGAAATGAAACCGAAAACCTTAGCCATACTTAACACCTTAACATTTTTTCTCGCTCTTTATATTAACTTCCTCTCTGGTACAGGGGCTATAAGTGGTGAAACAATAAGTGATATAAGTGCCAAATATTCCACTATAATTACTCCAGCAGGATATGCTTTTGCTATATGGGGATTTATCTATATTATGCTTATAGGTTTCATCGGTTTCCAATGGTATTTATTAATCAAATTAAAAGAAGGCACAATCATCAAAGATAGTGGACTTTGGTTTGCAGTCTCAAACTTAGCTAACACAATGTGGATAGTAGCATGGGTAAATAATTGGATATTAATGTCTGTGTTTTTTATGATACTATTGCTAATCTCTCTATCTAAACTTGTTATAAGAAATAAATTAGAGATATGGGATGCTCCACTAAAGATTATGCTATTTGTTTGGTGGCCGTTGACATTCTATTTCGGATGGATAATATTAGCTTCAGTAGTAAACATATCTGCATTTATTGTTAGTCTTAATTTGGGCTTACAATCAGGGGTAATAGAATTGTTGGCTATAATTGTACTGGTAATAGCAACTATTATATACCTTATATTAATATCAAAAAGAAATCTGCGAGAAGCTGCATTAGTTGGAATATGGGGTTTTGTGGCTATTGCAGTTAGGCAATACGATGTAAATCAAAATATAGCAATTGCATCAATAATTTTGGCACTCATATTGATTTCAGTATCAGGTATGCATGCATGGAGGAATAGAGAAACTACTCCACTTAAGAAATTACGGCGAAAAGAATTTTGATAATTTAATTTTAAATTCTTATATTGTCTTTGTAAATAAAAGGATAGCTTATGGAATTATCTATACTCGAGAAAATCACATTAATAGCTCTAGACGATGACACTGGTAAATGGGTGACTGACTCTATGCGTCTGAACTATGCTCTAGCCGGAGGTGTACTATTGCAACTAACTCAAAAAAAGAAAATTGAGTTGGTAGATAATAAGGTTAACATTCTGGATAATAGTCCTACTGATAACTTCCTTATGAATGATGCTATAAAACTAATAGAAGGCATTACGAATAAAAAGGCAGTGAATGTAGTTTATAAACTTGCCCGTCTTACTAGAAAGTTAAAAGACGGTATAGTTATGGATCTGATGGCTAAAGGCATATTAAAAGAGCAGGAAGGAAAAGTGATGTGGTTATTTCCTACTACTCATTATCCTATGGTCGATAGTACATTAGAGAATAGGGTAAAAGCTGAATTAATAGATATAGTTGACAATAACCATCCAGCACAGAATGAAGATAATCTATTCTTGCTTAGTGTATTGCTAAATTGTAATCTTGAAAAAGAAGTATTTGGTAATAAAGCAAACAAGAAGAAAATCGCTAAAAGAATAGAAGAACTAACTGCAGAAAGTTCTGTCGGAGGGGCTACTAATCAAGCACTTATTCAGATGCAATCAGCTATGACAATGCTGATGATTTCAACGGCTACTATCTCAGCCACTAGTACGGGTAGATGAAATAGACTACTATTTCTCCAATGTAAAAATGAATTTGGCACCATGCCCTATTTCAGATTCTACATTTATTCTTCCCCCTAGTAACTCAACTACTTTTTTAACAGTTGAGAGACCTATACCGTTGCCTGATTTACCGTATCTGTCACTATTAGAAAATACTTCGAAAATATTAAAAATTCTTTCTTGATATTCTTTTTTAATTCCAGGTCCATTGTCTTTTACAATAAATATATATTGATGTTCATCTTCATCAACATCTATTTCTATTTCTATTTTTTCCTTATCATTATACTTAATAGCATTTGCAACTAGATTTATTAAAATCTGGTCTAAAGCTGTTTTGTTAACAGTTATAGATTCTATTGGACTCTTTGAATTAATAGATAAATTCTCTTCTGCTGAAAATAGTTTCGAGAGGCCTATTACCATAGTATTTATATTAATCAAAGATTTTTCCTCTTTCAACGAATCTTCACTCTTACTATATCTAAGTAAGCCCTCTATTAATCCACTGAGTTTTTCTGAGGATTCTTCGATTAACCGAAGTATATTTTTACCATCATCATCAATACTATCGCTGTACTGCTTCCTAAACAAACTTGCTAAACTAGTGATACTGTGAAGTGGTGATTTCAAATCATGAGCTGCTACATTTGCAAATTGTTCTAACTCTCTATTTTTGGATTCTAGTTTACTTATTAGTGATTCTTGATCCATCTTACTCTTTCTAAGGCGTAAAAGGTTCATAACTTGAACAGACAGTGATTTCAAGGCATTTATTTGACTTTGGTCCAGTACTTTTGGTTCATGATCAATAACGCACAATGTACCTAAAGGTAACCCTTCATCAGTCACCAAAGGGATACCGGCATAGAATATAACATAAGGCTCGTCTGTAACTAGCGGATTATCATAAAATCTTTCATCTTCTCTTGCATCTTTCACTAAAAATAGTTTATCGTCATTATTTATGGCATGAGCACAAAAAGCATATTCTTTAGGAGTTTCAGAGACATTCAGACCATGGTGAGATTTAAACCATTGTCTTTTATTATCAATCAAACTTACAAGTGATATTGGTGTGCCACATATCTGTGCCGCTATAGAAGTCAGATTATCATAATCTTGGTCAGGTAAAGTATCTAGAATAGAAAAAGATTCTAATTCTTTTAGTCTTAGTTGTTCATTAATGTGGTCTTTGGGTCCAATCATTATTAATCACTCTGTTCATTTTTTTTAATTATTATTTATAGAATCCTAAATGGATAAAAGTGGCTATGAGTAATTTGAGTTTCAATCTAATAATTTTTGATAAAGTTTATGACCGTGAAGTCCAAAATTTTTAAAATAGCCTGTGTACCATTGATTGAGTTGGATTCCGTGCTGTGTAGATTTTTCAATATCACTAATAGAGCTTATACCACCAGTTCTAATTACATGAAATTCATTTCTAGGGCTAATTTTCTCAATCGATTGTATTGTTTTACTCGCTAATTCTAATGAAGTTTGCTTTAATGGTTCTCCAGATAAACCACCACCAAACGTATTATAAAAATAATAGTAATGATGTTGTTCTTTACGCCTTATACTATTTTCTAAATCTTTGTAACGTGTAGAAGTATTGCCAAAGTTGACACCCGAATAATTCAGATCTGAAAGAATTCTTACCAGATCTTCAACTTGATTGATGTTAGTATCATTAGATAATTTAACCAATACAGGTAAATTACGATTTAATTTTGATATAAAATTCTTAGAAATATACTCTAATCTTTCGACTAATTCTGGTTCCAAATTATTACTTACGGATTTACCTTCTACATTAGGACAACTCTCATTTATCTCAACAAAATCCACACCAGCTTTCTCATACATTTCTAATCCTAATACCATATTCTTAAGAGCAATTTCTTTAGTATCAACCGAATCGTATGATAGAGAAATACCGATAGGACAATTTTTTACTTTTTCGATCTTACTTAATCTGTTTGCTACCACTTCGTGACCAGGATTTGGTAACCCCAACCAATTGATAGCTGCTTGTGAACGAGGGAAAGGTATGAATGGGTGTCTAATCTTATGTTTAGTATTGCCCTCTCTACTTCGATAAGTAGTAGTACCAGCTAAAAAAGCACCTGCACCCTGATTAGCAACTACATTATAACCTTTTCCTAACTTGAACATACCTGCGGCATTGAATAAAGGGGAATTAAATCGAATATCCCAAAGCTTTATTGATTGATCTTTTCGAAACAATATTTTTTCTGGTTCTTCATTTACATATTTCTCCATGAACTTAGATTTTCCAAAGGAAGAAATTTTAGTAGCTGCATCAGCAGGCAAATATGCTAATAAAGGTCTAAAATGATGTTCTATTTCTGAAAATGTTTCTATTAAACTCACACAAGTTCCTTTCTTAATCTTGCTACTGGTATTTTAAGCTGCTCTCGATATTTTGCGATAGTTCTACGAGCTACATTGAAGCCATGCTCTTTCATCAACTTACTAAGCTTTTGATCACTATGTGGTTTACGTTTATCCTCGGCTTCTATTACGTCCTTGAGTTTTTGTTTTATTATTCTTGTGGATACTTCTTCGCCTTCATCATTTGGGAGTGACTCGCTAAAGAAATATTTTAACTCATAAGTACCAAAGTCTGTACGAACATATTTGCCATTAACAATACGGCAAACAGTCGATATATCTAATCCGGTTTCTTCGGCAACAGCTTTGTATATAAGAGGTTTTATACCTAATTCACCTACCTCAAAGAAATCTTTTTGTAGATGTGCAATAGCTGTCATCACCATTAACATTGTGTGTTTTCGCTGTTTGATTGCTTGTATTAAGAATTTTGCATCATCGTATTTCTTTCTAATCCAATCTCTAGTTTCTTGATTGAATTTACGATACTTTACCTCTTTACGCATTTTCTCGTAAGCTTTGTTTAATCTCAATTCAGGAATAGTATTATCATTGAGTGAAATTAATAATTCACCAGTCTCTTCTTCTTTGAGGACTATATAATCTGGAGTTACAGTATTTATTTCATTTTGATAATCGTGGCCACCTGGCTTAGGGTTCAAACCACGAATTACATCTAATACTTTTTTCAATATATCTTCTGATATTTCCAACTCTTTTATGATAACAGCATAATGCTTTTTCATAAATTGGTCATAGTGGTTTTCGATTATTTCATAAGCTAAATCTTCGTACTCATTAGGTTCCATTACAGAATCTAATTGCGATAGTAAACACTCTTGAATAGATCTAGAACCAATCCCTGGAGGATCTAGATGTTGAATAGAAAAAAGAACTTTTTCAGCATGGACTAATGTAACTTCTTCAAATGGTTCAAAATCAATTATAGAATTTAGTTCAGCTTCCTCAAGAGAGTCATTGTCACCAAAGACATCTTGAATTAGCTCTTTACTTAATCCATTAGAATGAATAGAGGTGATATTTTTGATCTTATTCATATACTCCCTCTCTTCATCATCCAAAGCAAATTGTTTTGCAGGATTACTATGATTTGTTGGGGTATCTTCTTTCAATTCATTAAAGTTGTTTTCAAGCTGATAATTTAATTCTGCTAATAATTGATTCGTTTCGAAAACAATTTCTTTCAAATCACGGCGGAGGTAACCGTCATTGTCAATATTACCAATTATCTGCTCACCTAGCACATATTCTTCTTTTGATAGTTTTAATAATCTAAGTTGTGAGACTAGACTTTCTGATTCAGAAGTAGATGATTTGTAAGGCATTTCATTGTCTTCATCATCATCATTGCCAGAGTAATTGGAGTTTCTATCAGCATCTGTTGTTCCATCCCAAAGCAATTTCTGAAATTCGAATGGGTCATTAGACTCATCAAATTGTTTAGCTTCTTCTGGCCTGTTTAGCATTTCTTCGCGAACAGTACTATTTTCCTCTTCCCTAGAAATCGGGACTATATCAATATCAAATTCATCTTCGTCAAAAGAAGCATCATCCAACATAGGGTTGGCTTCAATTTGTTGCTGCACATGTTGCTCTAACTGTATCAGAGGCAACTGTAACAGTTTAAGATATTGTATTTGCTGCGGTGTGAGAGTCTGCGAGAGACTCGTCTTCATGTTTAATCCAAGTTTCAATATATTCCCCCATATATTACTTAACTTGATGTATAAATTTTTCTGTCCATTCTCTTCCGAATCGTCTGACTAGTGCATCTTTTACAGAATCCACTAAATGTATTTCCTTTTCACGGCCGTTTATTCTACCGGGTTTGCATTCCTTTATTTTGTCATAATATACATAGTCTCCACCAAAATCGCCAACTCTCAGTGGGTACAAATGGCAAGATACTGGCTTTCTGAAATCTGATTCACCATTGTGATATGCTTTTTCTATAGCACATTTGGCAATTTCACCATCATAATAAACAAAAACACAATCTTTGTCATCTATACACCTAGTGTATAGACCATCTGGTTTCTCATCTATATATCCATCTTCCTTAATAATTCTTAATGATCTTTCATCAAGATATTTTTTAGCGGCCTCAAGATTTTTCTCTATTTCAGCTACTTCTTCTTTTAGTACTGGCGCACCATGATCACCTTCAAATGTACAACAAGCTCCTTTACATTTCGCTATATCACATGCGAAATGTGCGTTTAGGACCTCATGGTCAACTAGTACATTATCTATTTTTATCATAAAATCGGAGACCCTTAGAAAATATTGTGCCAAATACTATCACAAGATAAATATTTTTTTTATAAATAAAAATGAATTTGAAATTTTTTTACATTTTTTTCTAAAAATTAACTTTTTATTCATAAATCTAATTAACTAATATCCTTTGTAAGTCTCAATTAAAACGTATTTTTGTGCTATTATAAAACACATATTTTCGAATTATTAATAAAAAATAAAAAATTCTAATTGGGTAATAATTTTCAAATAAAATGGAAATCTTCTTCTAAATTATGGTTAATACTATCTGTAGTATTTTCATTGGTTTTACTTATACCCTTAGGTAGTATCTTCCTCTCTATATTCGAGACTGTGGGTGATGGATGGGCCGAAATATTCGATGGATTAATCGTTACATATTTGCTAAATACTGCTATACTTTCATTTGGAGTATCAGTTTGTGCACTATTGTTCGCTGTACTCCCAGCTTGGCTCATATCAAACTATCAATTCCCCTTTTCAAATAGTTTGAAGTGGATGATGGTTCTCCCTTTGTCTATCCCTACATATATTATAGCATTTATCTACGGCGATATATTTAGTTTTGGTGGTGAGTTTTATTTACTCGCAGATTATTATTTTGGTATTAGTATAAAAGAAATTTACTTTGACATATACAAAATATATTACCTAATACCTATATTAGCTTCCGTATTGTACCCATATATATATCTGACATGCTTAGATTCGTTCGAAAATAGTAATCGATCGCATGTCGAATCAGCTGAATTGATGGGCAAATCACGCACTACTATATTTAGAAAGATATCATTACCTTTATCAAGGCCAGCATTAGTCTCTGGATTATTCCTTTTGAATATGGAATTACTTAATGACTATGGCGCTATGGACTTTTTCGGGGTTCAGACTTTTACAACTGGTATATTCAGGACTTGGTTTGGTTTAAATGATTTGGGGACTGCTCTTCGATTAGCTCTGCTCTTATTCTCTATATCATTTATATTTATATACGCAGAGCGACTTTTCAGAAAACAAGCTAAATATTACGAAGAAGGTAATCATGCAAGATTAACTAAAAAGAGAAAAGGGTTTTTTGGCTCAATCATAGCAATTATTTTTTGCGTTATTCCTATACTATTGGGGTTTGTTATACCAATATCAAAGTTAGTTTACAATGCAATTACTACATACCATTCTGTTGATTTCTTTGGCTATACTGTAGCAATGATGAACACAATATTCTTGGCATTTGCAGCCGCCTCAGTAATTGTTATTATTTCAATTGCATTGATATACGGTGAAAGGACTGGTAGATTTGGATTAGTAAACAAGCTAATATCACTTTCTACTTTAGGGTACGCCATTCCCGGTGCTATTATCGCAGTTTCTATGTTATTCTTTTTATCTGAATTAAAGCTATATTTTGGGATATTTGGTTTCGGCACTCTGATAGTTCTAATATACGCATATAATATCAGATTTATGGCTACGGCTTACGCCCCTATCAAATCTGCGACTGACAAGTTAGGGATGAATTCTTATGAAACATCAAGGTTACTAGGATTAGGTAATATAAAAACTTTCTTAAAAGTTGAGTTACCAGTTATACAACCTGCCATCCTAACAGCAATGCTAGTAGCAATAGTAGAAATTCTAAAAGAGCTACCACTTACCCTCATCTTAAGGCCGTTTAACTATGAGACACTTTCAACTATTGCATACCAATATGCAAAGAATGAAATGGTAAAAGATGCATCTATTTATTCGCTTTCTATTGTAGCTATATCTATATTGCCAATTATATTTTTTGTGAAATCAAAGAAAGAACAATGAGCTTCTTACAAGTAAAAAACATATTCAAATCATTTGGTAAAACAGAAGTATTGCGAGGCATTACTTTTGAAATGAATGCTCATTCGAGGTTAGCTTTGATAGGAAAATCCGGAAGTGGTAAAACTACTATGCTAAGATTGATCGCAGGCTTGGATATACCTGATAGTGGTAGTATAGCTATCAATGATGAAGTTTTAACTTCCGAAAAAAAGTTTATAAAGCCTGAGAAAAGGAATATGGGTTATGTGTTTCAAAATCATTCATTGTTTCCTCATTTAGATGTTTATAAAAACATAACATTTGGAATGGAGAATCAGTCTAAAAAAGAAAAATTGGATATAGTTATGTCTTATCTTTCTATGTTAGGTTTAGAAGACAAGATTAATAACTATCCACATCAACTGTCAGGTGGGGAAAAACAAAGAATTGCAATTATAAGAACTTTGGCTTCCAATCCTAGATTACTATTACTTGATGAGCCTTTCAGTAATCTGGATAAAAACACAAAAGAGAAATTGAAAATCGATTTGAAGAATATATTAGAAAAAGAAAAGCTACCAACTATAATGATAACTCATGATGCAGACGATTCGTTTGATTTGGCAGATGAAGTTATTCTATTAGATGAAGGCAATATCGTAGCTCGAGGGAACCCCGAAGAGTTATATAAAAGACCAATAAACAACCATTCTGCTCGATTTTTTAGTGAGTCGGATATAATATATAGAAACGAATCTAATAACGATTTTTTCGATTTTTTCAGAATTGATGGAAATAGCATATGTATCACACCTCAATCAATATCTATTACGAATAATGGTATTGAATCTAAAGTGATAAGTAACAAATTCGTTGGTACAGGGTATATGGTTATACTCAAATGCAAAGGAGCTGAGCTGAAAATGTTCTCAATAGATAAGATCACAGATCAAACCGTTTTAGTAGAGATTAACGATATAATTAAGCTATAAAGCGGTTAGAAAACTTCATTTTTTAAACCCATTAAAATTCAATATAGTACTATCAATTTCGCTATTAAATTTACGTCTTGATTTGCAATTATTAATTAATTTTTGTAAATTTTCGCTAATATTGTGACTTATATATTTTTATTATTGGTAAAATAATTGAATTATATAAACTGATTTGCACATTGGCACGTTAGTATATTTATATTTTAGTCTTTATACTTACAGACTTAGATTTAGAATTGAGAATTAATTAAAGTAAAACTTTATGGCAAAACCACATTCATTTCATATACCCGTAATGGGAATTGGATTCACTATAGATACACCACTCAAGGTAGCTCATTTAGGTATTGACTCTGTCATTTCACTAGTTGATGATATGCTGCTTGAGAGATTGCGTAAGATGTATAGTGAAAAATTCAGTGTTCCTTACGAAGAAATAACGAAAAAAGCCGAAGATTTGAGAGCGCGCCGTATAACGGCATACTTGAATTTAATAAATGAATTCGCTGAGAAGAAATTTGAGAAGTTGAAAGATGTAACTTCCAATCAAGGAAAAGAATTAATAGAATACTTCAAACTACTACCAGACACTTCTAAATTAAAACAAGAGTTTAATGAACTTGTAACTAAAGTTACAGATTTAAGTGAAATGAAATCTTGGATAGAAGAAAATGTAAAAATGGGTAGTATAGACGTCAACATTATGACAAAAGTTGACAAAGAAAACTACGTAAAAAAACAACAATTACCAGTAGAGTACAATGATGCACATGCTGCATTGCGCGGATACGCACTGAGTAATTTGAAATCCTCTATTGTATTATCAGCTGGTATGAACCCTCGTCTATTTTCTTATATGGAAAATTTTGATGATTTTTATGCAGATGAAAATGGCGATATTAACAAAAAAATAATACTAAAAGTAAGTGATTATAGATCTGCACTAATCCAAGGTAAATACTTAGCTAAAAAGGGTATTTGGGTTTCTGAGTACCGTATAGAATCGGGACTTAATTGTGGAGGCCATGCCTTTGCCACTGACGGATTCCTATTAGGGCCAGCACTCGAAGAGTTCAAAGAGAGAAGAGAAGAGCTTTACAATGATGTATTTAGCGTATTGCAACCAGCTCTAGAAAGAAAAGAAAAACCTGTCCCAAAAGTAAAGCTAGAAATGCGAATAACAGCACAAGGCGGAGTAGGAACAGCTGAAGAACATAACTTTTTATTAGAATACTATGGGATGGATTCTGTAGGATGGGGAACTCCTTTCCTTTTAGTTCCGTCTGTAACTACTGTCGATAATGACACTAGAGCCCAATTAGTAAAAGCAACTGAAAAAGATTTGTATTTAAGTGGTATCTCTCCTCTGGGAGTGCCGTTTAATAGTATGAGGGGTAATACTAAGGACAAAGAAAGAGATGAGAATCTAAAAAAAGGTCGCCCTGGTAGTTCATGTCCCAAAGGGTACGTACAACTTAACAAAGAATTTGGTGAGAAAGCAATATGTACTGCTTCTAGACAATATCAAAGATTAAAAGTTGAATCACTTAAAGAACAAAATTTACCAGAAAGTGAATTCCAATTTGAGTATAACAAAGTAGTAGATAGATCTTGTACTTGTGTAGGATTAGGAACTACTGCGCTAATAGCCCACGGTCTAGAGACTAGAATCGAGGGAGCAGGTGTATCTATCTGTCCTGGACCCAATATGGCTTATTACGATAAGCTAATTAGTATGTCTGATATGATAGGACACATATACGGTAGAAAGAATATTATTTCTCGTACGGATAGACCTCATATGTTTGTAAAAGAACTAAACCTATATATAGATTATCTGAAAAATAAGGTCATCGAAGCTGCGAGAACTCCTACTGAAAAAGAGCAGAAATATCTAAGAAGTTTTGCTGAGAATCTTGAGAGCGGCATTGGTTATTACTTTAACTTATTCGAGAACGCGGGTAAGTCGATCAAAAACGCGAATACGGTAATCAGAGAGCAAATGGAAGAGAGTCTAACTTCGCTTAGATTACTTAAATTAAAAATCGATAATCTAATGTTGTTCAATATAAAAAGAAGCGAAGAAGTGAAGGAAACTAGAGAAATAGCTTTCAAGGAATCGACATTTACTCACAAAAAACGTAGCGTCGTTAGCTTTGGTCAATTTTTATAATTGAATATTGAAATTATAGATTAGAAAATATAGACTGTCTTTTAAAGGCAGTCTTTTTTTTGTAGAGTAGTTCCTTATTCATTGGTTGAAGCCAACGGTAATACATTGAATAATACACTTCGAGGTAGGATAGTTAAGTCACTCAGAGCCTAGCGAACAGTACAGGAGAACTGCATAGAAGTTCAATCATAATAGCAAGAATCAATAGATTTTAATTATAAATTGCGTAATAGTTGAATAACCAATTTATCGTCCATTTCAATAGATTAACCGAATTGGCTAATTACCATAACTAATATCAAAATCCCAATATAAAACCCAAAACCATATAAGGTGAATTTAGAAAGTTCCTTAGCTTTCCGAGTATAACCATCAGCTTTTAGAGCACCAGAAAGTAATAGTGGTAATAGACCAGGGAAAATAAATGTTAAAGCTTTCCATCCATCACACAGCTCTGTATTCGCTCTATCTAATCTAGCTTTTTTGTGAGCTTCATTCTTTTCTTCTGCTATGAATATTTGTTCAATACTCAAATTACGTTGTGCTAATTCTTTCTCTGCCGCTTCTACAGCTTCTTGCTCATAGTCGGCCCGTTGCTCATTTACAATTTTGAGTAATTCAGAGTCAGAATTGTTCGCCATTATTTTTTCAAATCTATTCATTATTATAAATCCTTAAATTCTGTAACTTCTGATGGTTGCTGAGTGGAATAAACATGGCTCAGTACGAGTCATCGAAGTACAGACAAAGTCGTGATTAATAATAAACACCCCGTCCTGCTCCGCAGTCCACCCCTCTTTA
>JBFHKR010000073.1:0-12517 GCA_041595255.1 Chlorobiota bacterium | reverse complement strand
CTAAAGTTACTTGACCACCAGATTGAGATAAAGTACCAGCAATAGTAACAGCGTCTAAAGTAGAAGCACCGTCAACATTTAAACCAGTATTTAAGTCAGTAGCGCCAGTTACGTTTAATCCACCAGAGTTGATTGTTACATTACCAGTTGCATTGATTGAAGTTCCAGCAGCATTATTATTTGTGATAATCGCAGTTGGAGTTCCAGCAGAATTATTGTCAGCAACTACAGCAGCACCAGCGAAAGCAGGAGCACCGATAGTAGCAGTTTGTTGTAAAGTAGAAGTTCCAGATACATTAATGTTATCTGCAACAGTTACATCACCAGTAGAGTTAGCAATGTTACCTTGGAAATTAGCATTAGTAGTAACAACTAAACCGTTACCAGCAGCAGACAATGTCTGAGTACCAGTCCAAGTGTTAGGGTTAGCTAAGTTGATTGATAAATCAACGTTAGAGTCATCTGCACCACCAACTGTAGAAGTTAAAGTAGAATTTACAGCAAATACTCTATTATTAGTTAATCCACCACCATCAGCTTGGAAAGTGATAAATGGCTCAGCAGCGATAGAACCGATAGAGTTCGAAACAGCTAAAGCTGTAGGAACGTCTCTGTCAGTACCAGTACCAGCTGGGAATAAGTTACCATCAGCAGACTCCCAGATATTGTTAAGACCTAGTACAGTTGAAGTACCATTGATGTCTAAAGCAGGAGAAATATTGATTGGGTCACCTACATTCGCAGGAGGAGTCAATGTACCAACAGCACCAGTAGCGCTATTGAATAAAGTAATTTGACCATCATAAGCTACTAAATTAGTACCTTGGATAGTTGAGTTAGCTTGGATTGAACCATAAGTTTTGATTGCTAATTTTTGGTTAGAGTTAGCACCATCACGGTTTCTAACAACCAAAGCAGCATCTTCGTTTGCATCAGTTGGATCAGGAGTTACGAACTCATCGCCATTGTTAGCAATAGCATCAGGGTTAGTGATGTTAGTTGCAGGAGCATCGTTTTCGATTAATACAGTTCTACCTTCATTAAGGTTAGAGTTGTTAAATCTAGCGATATAGTTAGTACCTTGAACACCAGTACCAGAAACAGATAATGCAGAACCATCACCAGCATCAACACCTTTATTAATAACTACAGCGTGTGAAGTATTAGTAGAAGTTGAAGAAGTGAATACAGCTGCAGAACCAGCACCAGCAGCACCAGTGTGAGTTACAGTAAATGCATCACCAGGACCTGGGTAAGCACCAGTGTAAGGAAGTGTAAGACCTAAGTCATCACCCCAAACAGTATTACCAGCACCATCAGCTTTCAATACTTTACCAGCAACTTGAACACCAGAACCAATCTTAGTGTTAAGTACATTGTTGTCGATTATGTTAGTTGTACCAACAGAGTTTAAGCCCATATCAGCGTTAGTAATAGTACCATCGATGATGTTACCAGTAGCAACTGAATTTGGAGCTAAATCGATGTTAGCTACAGTACCGTCAGCGATATCTGCTGAAGTTACTGAACCATCAATAATTTTTAAAGAAGTAATAGAGTTATCAGCTAAATCAGCAGTAACGATAGTACCGTCAGCGATTTTAGAAGAGATAACTGAATTGTCAGCAAGTTCAGTAGTTCCTACAACACCTGGTTTGATTTGTAAATCAAGGTTGTTATAAGTACCGTCAACTGTAATGTCAGAAACTGGAGACTCATTGAATATAGTACCAGCAGCTAATACAGTGTAAGAATTTTCTACAGCAGCAGTGATTCTACCTTGAGCATCAACTTTGATTTCAGGTACGTCAATAACTGATGGAGAAGCAGAAGGATCACCATAGATACCAGCAGTAACACCAGTAGCATCTAAGTCTAATGAAGATAATGAACCATTGATTACTTTATCACCATTAACTGAGTTATCAGCTAATTTAGCTGTAGTAACAGCAGAAGTAGCAAGATCTACAGTTTGAACATCACCGTCTAATATCTTAGCAGAAGTCACAGAACCAGTAGCTAATTTAGCAGTAGTTACAGAGTTATCAGCTAAATCTGCAGTCATAACTTCACCGTCTAATATCTTAGCAGAAGTTACAGAACCGTTAGCTAGATCAGCAGTAACGATAGTACCATCAACGATTTTTGCAGTAGTAACTGAGTTATCAGCTAATTTTGCAGTAGTGATAGCCATGTCATTAATGTTTGCAGTGTTAATTTTACTTGACACCCAACCACTAGGAGCAGTTCTGATTAATAATTCATCAGCACTACCAAAAGCAGGATCTAAAGTTACAGGAGCAGCAGTAGTACCATTTCCAGTCAAAGGAGCTGAAGTTTGTACATTCTCTTGTCCCCATCTCAATTCGTTAGTACCACCATCGAAGTAAAGTACGTCACCATTAACTGGAGCAGCACCGATTACATCAATGTTTCTAACTCTAACAGCATCATCAGCTAATTTAGCGTTTGTAACAGCTAAGTCAGCTAAATCTTCAGTTAAGATTGTAGAGTTTAAGATTTCTGAAGTAGTTACAGCGCCAGTTGCGATGTCTTCAGCCAAAATTGTTTCGTTAAGAATTTCAGAAGTAGTTACAGCGCCAGTTGCGATGTCTTCAGCTAAAATTGTTTCGTTAAGAATTTCAGAAGTAGTTACAGCGCCAGCAGCGATGTCTTCAGCTAAAATTGTTTCGTTCATGATTTTGTCAGTAGTGATTGCATTAGCACCAACTTTAGCGTTAGTAACAGCACCGTCAACTATTTTAGAAGTTGAAACAGCGTTGTCAGCCAAACCTAAAGGCATAGCTAAAGTACCATCACCATCGATAGTAGCGTCAGTTGCAACAGCAACTTGATAGTTAAGAGCTGGAACGTTAGTTAACTTAGCAGCGTCTAAACTTACGATTTTGTTATTAGTAACAGCACCGTCAGCAATTTTTTGGTTAGTAACAGCACCATCGAAGATACGGTCAGTTTTAACTGCACCAACTGCGATAAGTGGATCTGGATAAGAACCAAATAAGTCACCACCAGCAGGGCCAGATGGAGACGTAGAGATATTTGGAGATAACATTTCTGAAGTTATAGAACCGTCAGGAATGTTGTCAATGATAGCAGATGGTTTGATTTGTGGGTTTGGATACATACCCATTAAATCACCACCAGCAGTCAATACCTCATCAGCTAAGTTATCTAATCCAATAGCTTTAGGAGCAACGTCCATAGCCATACCTGCGTCAAATGCATATAATGCTGTATCAGCATCAGCAGCATAGAAAGCAGAAGGAGTAGAAGAAAGCTTAGTTCTTGGGAACGGTTGGTTGTTACCAACAGTTACTTGAACGTAGTATTGCTTATCGAATTTAAGATCGATAGGGTTAACGTCACCAAGGTAAACTGAGAAAAATCCGTTTTTATCAACGGTTACACTTTTTTGCTCTATCCATAGAGCGGATCCGCCGGCTGCATCTTCGAATATTTCGAAGACAACCAATACAGGTGCTTGAGAAGTGATAGCATCACTTTCTAACTGACCTTGATAGTTGATTACTTTTGGAGTCGCTGCGATAGTGGTTGCCAAAGGTGACAACACCATGCTAAACGCCAAAATAACAAGAAGAATGAGTTTCTTCATTGTAAAGCTCCTATTAATTAATAATAATAATTTATTTAAAACACTTACTTTCATATTTATTTAACTATAACCATAACGTTTCTTAAACTAAAGCTTCTACCACCAGTAGTTGGTTCGATAGATAACTCATATAGGTAAGAACCAGAACTTAGTTGAGTACCATATTGGTCTTTAGCATCCCAAGATACATTTTGAGGTGTTACAGCTGAGAACAACTGATTAGATACTACAGTACTTACTAAAGCACCATTAATATCATATACTCTAATAGTTACATTAGAAGGTTTTTCTAAAGTAAACTGTATATTTGTACTAGTAGAGAATGGATTAGGATAGTTGCTAAGAGTATTAGCAGATGTACCTTCATCCTCAACGCCAGAAATCACTTCAACACCAGGTGTCCAAAAACCTTCGTAGATTTTTACACCAGGACCAGAAGTACCAGAGATTTGCTTAGTTTCAACAGCCGTTTGAGCTACTGTACCATTAAGCGTGATAGGACCATTGTCGGTAACAACTGTTGAACCAACTGTTCCTCCTGCGCCTATTACTGACTTAAGTAACTTAGCTTCTTGTGCCTGAGTAGTAAATAGTACTACAGGGAGCAAGAACGCTGTTACTAAAAGTAGTTTTATTGTTTTCTTCATTATGAAGACTCCTAATAATTATTAAACTTATTTATTTTCAATTTCTATTTATTCATGTGGGGTATTAGTCCACAAACTCTACGAGCAATATCTATGCCAAAGTAATACATCTGTATAACAACAGAAGTATTCCTATTTTTTAAATAGTCTATCAAACAAAATTATAATAATTAATACTAATATTCAAAACTATTTTACTTTGTTTGTGTGATTAATTGGAATTAACTAAAATATACTTTGTAATCTGTTAGGTAAATTTACCTAATTTGTAATCTTGATACAATAATATTTTAAATAGTTACATAAGTTTGAAACAATAATAATTACAATTTATTACCCTTAGGAAAATACTCTATGTCCATTAGTCATTTAGAAAAAAAAGCTACTTTCTGGTTCAGTCATATTACCGAATTAATAGAGTTATGGAGTAAATCCGAATTTACGGCTGCATCAGTTAAGCAGAGATTTATGAGTGGAAAAAGATATTTGGGTAGTAAAGACAAAAAGGTAATCAGTGGCGTTTTCTTTTTCTATTTGAGACACAAACTTGCTTTAGAAGGCCTTTCTACAGAAGAAATTTTTTTTCTCGCTTATCTAAAAGAAAATGATGTCAATGAGAGCGTGAATAAGATATACAAAAATGATGAATTTAACTCCTATATATATGAGAAAGTCAATCAGGATCAAATTTTATCTAATTTTTCAAAATATAATGATGCTGATTTTTTCCCAGATATATTCCTTGCTAATATAGATATAGCCGAAGAGAGAATTAATTCTTTAGCTAAAGCCCTTAATCAAGAAGCCACAACTGACCTTCGAATAATATCGGATAGAGACCTAATAGAAGAAGAACTCAAAAGTAATGAAATACCCTACGAATATAACATTCTAAAAGACTGTATAAAGCTAGGTAAGAATATTAATTTCAATACATATATGAGTTATAAGAATGGTTGTTTCGAAATACAAGATGAAGGTAGCCAACTCATATCTATATTGCTTGACCCAAAACCCGATGAAGATATACTTGACTACTGTTCCGGTGGAGGAGGCAAAACCATACATATAGCTGAGCTAGCAAATGATCAAGCGTTTATAGATGCAACAGATATAAATATTAAAAGATTAAAAGAAACCGAAAGAAGAGTCGGCTTACATAGGCTCTATTCTGTACTTGTCCTTAATATAGAGGATGTGGATAGTGATGAGAAACAATATGACAAAGTATTAATAGATGCCCCTTGTTCTGGTTCGGGTACTGTAAGAAGATCACCAGAAATAAGATATACTATAACTAATGAATTAATAGATAGATATACTAAATTACAATTGGATATAATTGCAAAATGTTATGATAAAATATCTGTTGGCGGTGAACTTATTTATTCGACTTGTTCGCTTTTCAGAAATGAAAATGATAGAGTTATATCAAATACATTAACTCAATTCCCAGATTTGGAGCTAGTAGATATCAAAGAAAGAGCAACTAAACTCAATATACCAACAAATTCGTTGTTTTTTACTGAGTTTGGACTAATGACTTTGACCGACAAAAGTAAAACAGATGGTTTTTATCTATCAATTCTTCGAAAAGGTGGATAAATTTATGTCAGATTTCTTACACACTGTTAAGGCATTCACACATACTTACAATAAACCATCAATTAATATATTTTCATAAATGAAGACAGGAAGCCTTCGGTAGATATTTAATAGAGAAGATGAGCAAACTAGACAGAACAAATTTTTTCGTTGTAGATGTAGAAACGACAGGGGCTAATAGCAAAACAGACCGCTTAACTGATATAGCAGTAGTTCATGTATTGGGTGGAGAAATTATAGATACATTCCACTCTCTTATAAATCCTCGGCAGCCTATACCCGAATTTATACAAGAAATGACAGGCATTACAAATGAATTAGTTAGAAATGCTCCTGACGAAAGAGAAGTATTACCAGAATATAAGGAGTTCATATCAAAAGATAATTCAATATTTGTAGCTCATAACGCGAATTTTGATCATTTTTTCATTCGCAACACTATGATAAGAAATTACGGCGCCTCTTTAGAACACGAAATACTTTGTACCGTAAAGTTAGCAAGAAAAATATTGCCCAAATCTCAGAAAGTTAATCTAACCTCATTGGCCCAATACTTCAATATTCCTATATTTATGAGGCACAGGGCATTGGGCGATGCCTTTGCCACTGCAAAAGCACTTATAAAAATGCTTGATATTCTAGAAGTAGAGTATGGGATAACTACAAGGAAGGAACTAAATGAATTCGAGAGAAAAACAAGAAGAAGGTTTAAAGTTTCAGATGAAAAACGTAATCATCTACTAAAACTTTTCGAAAACTCCCCTAGTAGCCAAGGAGTTTATTTCCTTTATGATGATGATGGTAACCGCATATATGCTGATAAGGCAGATAATATTAACCACAAGCTCATTACTTTCTTAGATCCTAATTATTTATCTTCTTCCAGAATGAAAGAAATATTGGAATTGACTGCTAGTGTAGAATATTTCGATACACCTTCCGAGCTACATTCAGATTTGAAACTTGGAAAGAATCATAATGAATACCCATTAGAACTATTTAATCATAATAATCAAATTGAAAATCATTCGAATTTAGTTTATATAGATACTAATAATAGATTGGGCAAGACTGTCGGATTATTCTTAATAAAAGATGGATTGCTCGCTAATCACTTAGAAATTGGTACAAGCGCGAGTACATTTATTGTAGAGTCTGCTATAGAAGATACGTATTACAACCCTTCTAAATTAGTCGGAAGCGATAATGATAGGATAATCGTTAGAAAATGGCTTAGTAAAGAACCAGACTTAGGAAATAAAATTATTGTTAATGGAGATAAATCACTACTGATGAGAGAAATAAAGAATTATATTAGTTCGTGTTACTAATATACATTCGTTTTTTAAATTTATCTTCATTTTTTGTAACTTAAAACATTACTTTCGAGTCTTATATGAAAACAAGAATACCGGCATTATGATAAGAAAAACATTATTACTATTATTTGCAGTCACCATCGTACTATCGAACTTTACTAGTCTAACTGCTAAAGACAATTACTATCTAGATGCGGTAGTTTTCAATAGTAACGACAGCACAGATGGTAGGATAGATGTTTATATAGTAATTCCTTATCAACTGCTAACTTTCGAAAAGCTTGGAGAAAACTTCATAGCAAATATAGATATTGACATAACTATAACAGATAAAGACAAAAATAAAGTAGATTATAAACATATTAAAAAAACTATAGCCACGAGTGATTACAGGCAATCGCAAGGGGCAGCTGGCGAATTTTATAAGACTTTTTTTAGGTTTGCTGTTGACAAAGGTACTTATGATGTTACAGCAACTGTCAAAGATGAATTCAGCAATAATATATATGAGAGAGAAAGAGAAGTAACTGTAATCGATTTTAATCGTTTTACATTCTCCCTGAGTGGGATTCTATTACTCTCTCAAATAGAAGAAATAGACGGTAAATACAAGATTACACCTTTCATTTCTGATAATATCGGAGCTATAAATAGTGACTTTTTTGCTTTTTTTGAGCTATATAATGAAAATGCCCCGAAGACTGTAAAAATTGGATACAGATTATTAAAAAAAGATGAAGTCGTGTTGGTTGGTGAACTAAAAGAAGTTAATGTTAAAGTAGGAAACAATCAAAATTTCATCAGAATCGATGCATCCAAAATGAGTTTATCGGGAGAATATATAGTTCAGATAGTAGCTTATGACCCAAGTGCTACAGAGCATGAAGATAAAAAAGTATTAGCTATAACTCAACGGTCTATAAAACATCACGAAACACTAATATCTTTTTTGGAAGAAGACATAAATAAAGCTGTAAAGATGTTACGTTACGTAGCCACTGACTCTGAGATAGAGAAAATAGAAAAAGCGAAAACAGACGATTTGAAAAGAGAAAAACTTGCATTATTTTGGAAGGAATTGGACCCTACACCAAATACAGTGTTCAATGAAGCAATGAATGAGTATTATCAACGTATAAAATATGCCAATGAACAATTTAAGTCATACACTGAAGGTTGGTTAACAGATATGGGAATGGTCTATGTAGTACTCGGCCCTCCTATACAAGTAGAGAAACAATCCTCTCTAGGAAGTAATGCTCAATACAGGCTATGGCAGTATAGTGGGAATAGGACTTTTCTCTTTGCAGATAGAAATGGATTCGGCAACTATAGATTAGAAAGACCGTATTTATTCAATGAAAAATATAGATATAAACCATGAAATATACGTTGATAGTCCCTTGCGGTGGAATCGGTGAAAGAGTTGGATCCGAAATACCTAAACAATATATAGAAATCCACAGTAAAAAAATACTTTATTGGACACTTTCCAAATTTAAAAATTTCGAAGAGATACATCAGTTATTAATACCTGCTGATGATACTTACACAAATGAAATTGAGGATTCTATTCCACTAGAATTCAAAGACAAATATAAGATTACCCCACATGGAAGAACGCGTTTCAATTCGATATACAATTCGGTTGAGCATATAAATCCAGAATCTGATTATGTTATTATACACGATGCAGTTCGACCATTTGTAACTACTACTCTTATCAAAAAACTAATGACAGCTGTACAGAAATACAACGGAGTAGTTCCTTACTTACACCCTACTGATACTATAAAGGCGATAGATAGGGATAAAAAAGAAACATATATATACGAAACTATAGATAGGGAAATACTAGCATCTGTGCAAACGCCACAGATATTCGAGAGAAATTTATATATAAAAGCTTACGAATATTCGAATAAAAACAGGTTCAAAGGAACCGATGATTCGTCAATTTTAGAATACTCGAAATTTTTACCTAAATTAATCCTCGGTGAAGCACAAAATTTAAAAATCACTAACGAAATAGATATAGCAATAGCTAAAATATTACTCGAAAAGTAACTATTTTAAGTCATATCTGTTATTTAAATAAAGAAAAAATAAACTTATTAATATTATACGGAGTTTTTTATGAAAAAAATATACTACTTAAGTAAGTATGTATTACTTTTCGCCTTATTCATATTTGCCCAGCAGGCACTAATATCAGCACCAACCCAGAAATCACCTGCAAATGGAGATGATTGTGTGGACAGAGATGCTGTATTCGAATGGACTACTGTGAAAGATGCATCTAGATATATGTATATAATATCTACTAAAGTTGATTTTTCGGATACTGTAAAAAAAGATTTAAGCTACAATGATACTGTAGTTGCTTTCGAATTACCGAATTATAGCACTAAGTATTATTGGAAAGTTGGATCACACATCATAGGTGAAACAGATACTTGGTCAGAAGGATTTTCTTTGATAACTCATCCTGCACCTCCTACATTGACTTCACCAGCTGATTTACTTACTTGCCAGGCATTTCATCAAACATTTACTTGGTCTACTGTACCAAATGCCGCGAAGTATAAAATACAAATATCAACTAGCCCTAATTTTTCTCCAACTGTTGTTGATACTCAGATTACAGGAACAACTGCAACTTTCGTATTAAACAAATACTTTACCACTTACTATTGGAGAGTAAAAGGGCAACAAGTTGGGTGTGAAACTCCATACTCAGAACCACGAAGTCTAACTACTCTAGTAGGACCACCAGCAATGACTGCCCCTGCAAATAACTCAGTTGGTAATGATCTAGATGTATTATTTACTTGGCCAGCAACTGCCGGAGCTCAAACTTATGATTTGCAAGTATCTGATGATGCTAATTTTACAAATCTATTAGTTAATCAAATGAATATAACTGATGTGACATACTCTTGGAATGCACCCAATTACAATAAAAAATACTATTGGAGAATGAGAACTTTAGGTCAAGCTTGTGCTTCAGAATGGTCTAATGCTTTTAATTTCAAAACAGCATATCCTGCAGCGGTTGCTATATCGCCAGCTGACACTATTACATGTGTACCAATTGAAGCTACATTTACTTGGGAAGCTGTGCCTGGTGCTACTAAATATCAAATACAAGCATCTAAAACTCCGCAGTTTCAAACAGACGTAATTACTTGGGAAGCTAAAGATGTTCCGGGGACTTCTGTAAACGGAGATGTGTTATTAGCTTCTAAACAAGTTTGGTGGAGAGTACGAGCAAATGATAGTAACAACGTAGGTTTATGGTCTGAAGTAGAAACTTACTTTACAACTGGTGAAAAACCTATTACAAAGAGTCCGGCTGACAGCTCAGTTGAGGTACCTCGAGGTGTTAATATAACTTGGGAACCTCCTGGAGCAGCAACTAGCTTCAACTTACAGCTTTCTAAAAATATTAGCTTTACAGAAATTGAATTAGATACTTCTGATATAGTTGGTCAATCACTTGATTATGTACTTAATTTATACAATACGCAATATTATTTCAGAATTCGTACTCTGTCTGGTGGTTGCTATAGTGGTTGGTCTAATGTATATAGATTCAAATCTATACAAGGATTTCCGAATCTTATATACCCAGAAAATACTGAAAATAATATAACTACAGAGGTACAATTCCAATGGAGTAATGTACCTACTGCAATTAATTATGATATTAGATTTTCAACTGACGACGAATTCATTAACGAGTTCGGACAGAATGGGGTAAAAACTAATAGTATTTTACAAAAAGACCTACAACCAAATACTACTTACTATTGGAAAGTTAGATCTAATGATCAGTGGGGAACTTCTCCTTGGTCACAAGTATATCAATTCACTACTGGTGAAGGATTTACTAATGTACCTTTCTTGATTTATCCAGAGAATCTTTCGATAAAATTACCAACTACTGGTATTATGAATTGGAGATCATCAGAAAACGCTAGTTCGTATAATTTACAAATAGCTGAAGATTTGAAATTCGATCAAGAAGATATTATAAGAGAAGTTCAAAATATCAAAGATACTACTTACAATTATACTGATTTAGAAAATTTCAAAGAATATTGGTTTAGAGTTTCTTCTGTTAACCAAACTACGACTTCTGCTTACTCTAAGCCACATAGATTCCGTACAATAGCTCAACCGCCTACTGATCAAGCTCTAGCTATCAAACCAACTGATGGTGAAACTGCAGTTCCATACAAAAAGACGGCTTTCGAGTGGTCAAAAGTACCAAGAACTGATTTAGGACTTGCTAGCGAAAGCGGTTATGAACTTTTAATTAGTAAAACACAAGATTTCTCAGATACAGTATTATACAACCAAAGAGTATTCGAAGAATCTATTAGTTACGAAAACAAGTTCGAAACTAAGACTACTTATTTCTGGAAAACTAGAGGTTGGAACGAAGCTGGATTTGGTCCGTGGTCTGAGACTTTCTCATTTACAACTGACATACAATCTACTGTGACAGATGGCAACTTTGATTTTGGAACTAATATAGTACCTAATCCTGTACAAAACAACGCTGAGTTGAGATTCAACTTAGAAACACCAGGAAATGTTAACTTCACTATAATAGACCAAACTGGAAGAACAGTATTTACTCTGGAAAATATTAGCGGTAAAGGTAATTTAAATACAATACCACTTAATTTGGATAACCTAAGTAACGGTAGTTACTTATTCAAACTTCAAACTGGTAGTAAATACCAATCAGGTAAAATAATAATTAGCAGATAAGCTGAATATTTAATAACTTAAAGCGATCATATATAACAATATGGTCGCTTTTTTTTTGAATTAAAATGAACAAAGAAATACTATGAGAATAATAATTACTACTTTGATAATCATTATCGCTAGTTATACTAGTCTTATACCTTGTACAAACCTATTAGTTACCAAGGGGGCAACAGCCGACGGCTCTACTATGATTACTTATGCTGCTGATGCTGGTGGGTTTATGGAACGCCTATTCTATCTTCCAGAAGCAAAGCACGAAGCTGGCGAAATGTTAGAAGTCCACGATTGGGACACGGGTAAATACTTAGGTAAAATAGAACAAGTTCCTCACACTTACAGAGTAGTCGGCAATATGAACCAGCATCAACTTACCATTGGTGAGACTACTTTCACAGGATTAGAAGAGTATCGTGATACTACAGGACTTATAGATTACGGTTCACTTATGCGAATCACATTGCAAAGAGCTAAAACAGCAAGAGAAGCAATAAAAGTAATTGATGAACTTACTACTAAATACGGTTATT
>JBFHKR010000072.1:0-12612 GCA_041595255.1 Chlorobiota bacterium | reverse complement strand
GTACGAATCTAAAATCCTTTAGTTTTAAAATGAAATTCTTAAAAATATTATTAGCAATAGTTGCTGCTTTAGTTTTAGCTGTTATGGTCTATGCAATGACCCTACCAGGTGATATTTCTATTAGTAGAAGTATCAAAATAAATGTTCCACAAACTTACGCATTTGATTACCTTTATGACCTAAAAAATTGGGAAGAATGGACAACTTGGAAAGAATATGACTCAACTATGGTATATAGTTATCCAGGAAAGACAAAAGGTGAAGGCGCTAAACAGAAGTGGAATGGTGATCATTCCGAAGCCGCGTCACTTACTTTTAGCAATATATCTGCTCCTGAAAAAATTAATTTTCACTTGGAGTGGAATAAAGGAGAGACTTCTTTTTCTGGATATATCAAAACTAAAAGTATAGACAATTCGCATACAACTATTGAATGGGTACACTACAAAGATATCGGGTGGAATCCTTTTATGCGACTACTTGGGTCCATGTTGGATAATGTTATGGGGCCAAATTTTGAAAAAAGCTTAGAAAATTTGAAAAAGAAACTTGAGCACAAATATAACGTTGAAACTAAAAATATAACAATAGTTTCTAATTGATAAAGTTGATTTTAATATTATTCCTAGTATTTTCTAGCTCTTATTCACAAGAGAGAATATTCTATTCTGCAGATAAATTCCAAGGTTCTGAGACCCCAGAAGGACCTATCAAAGAGTACTTTGGTAATGTAAAGCTTATACAAGGTGATGTAACTATCACATGTGATTATGCGAAATTGTTTGAAGCAACAAATATATCTAATCTTAGCGGTAATGTAAAGCTAACTCAAAAAGACCTTACCATGAAGACCCACAAAGCTACTTACTATGGTGATAAGAAATTTACTAAAACTGACACAGAGTTAGAAATTCAAGATAGTAAAACATATCTAAAAGCAAAATCTGGAGACTACAATAGTTTGACAAGTGTTGCTAATTTCTATCAAAATGTCTTTATAGAAGACGATTCAGTCATAGTGAACTCCAATTACCTCCAGTATAATAAAAAAACTCAAGAGAGTTACGCATATAATAATGTATTGATAAAAGGAAAGTTCAATAGTTCGTATTTACTGTCTGATACACTAATCTACAAGCCTAAAGATAAATACAGTATCTCATATGGTAAGCCTGTCTTATTTCAAATTGATAGTCTAGAGACTGATAAAGGTTTCGAATATGATACATTAAGTATATCCTCGGATACAATGCAAGCATTTCGTTATATAGACAATGAGCACTATTTATTTAGCGATAGTGTAGAGATAATAAGGAAAGATGTAAAAGCTAGATCCAATTTGGCAACATATTTCAGGACAAAGAATAAATTTGTTTTAGATAAAGAACCTATAATATGGTACGAGAACTCTCAACTCTATGGTGACTCTATTACAATTGAGCTGCAAGAATCGAAATTAAAGAGGATAGAATCAGTTGGGAATGCTTTTTCCATCTCAAAGGAGTTTGAAAAGTTCACTCAATTTCTGAATCAATTGGCCGGTCATACTATAGAAATGATTTTCGAAGAAGGTAAAATTAGTAGAATAATCACTACACTAAACGCTCAAAGTTTGTATTTCTCTCAGAATGATGCTGGTGCAATCGATGCACATAAGCATGACTGTAATAAAATTGAAATGTTCTTCGAGAATGATGAGATAGACAAAATCAATTTTCTTGAGAATGTAAATGCTGTTGCTATCCCGTATCAAGAGCTAAAATCAGGTGTAAAAGAGTTTTACTTACCTCGGTATAAATGGTCAAACAACCAACCTGTTGAAAAAAATCTTCACTACAAAAGTAATTACTTCCAATTATAACTGTTAGTATTTGTATCTTATTTATCAATAAGTTATATTAGAACAAATATAAGTGGCAGTGTATGATACGTTTTTATCTATTACTATTAATTTTTATTCCACTTAGCAGTGTTTTATCATTTGCTAATGAGGGTACTATATCCTCGTATGAAGGTCGTCATTTCCTCGTCGGGTTCATAGACAATGAGATTAACGTATATTCACCACCTTACCAAAGTATATATCTCTCTTCCAAATATAATACGGAAGTTACTATTACTGAGCCTAGATTAGGCAAAACCTATACTCTAAAACTTAAAAAGGACAGCATAATACATATTGATGTTGACGAAGACTATGAGCACATAGACCCGGAAGTGATATTTGGTAATAAGTTAATTGAGATTAGTTCTAAAGCTCCTATTTCTTGTGTAGCAAAAAGCTCACTACTCCAGTCAGGCGATAAGTTTTCGATTATACCTACTCGTAACTGGGGTACAGAACATTACGCAGTTACTATGCCAAATGATTATTATATAGAACCAATAGACCAAGACCCACAAATAGTTGAATTACAAAAAACTTCTCGGCTCGGTGAGTTTCTCATATTAGCAAACGAGAATTTTACTAATGTCGAGATAACTGTTGCTGCCGATACTTATAAAGGTGCCGCTAAGGACTCTACTATTAAAATAAGATTGAATAAAGGCCAAAGTTACTTAGTGAAATCAAAATATTCACATGGTATAAATGGTGTACATGATCTATCGGGTAGTAGAATAGTTAGTGATAAACCTGTGGGGGTTGTATCTGGTCATATGCGTACTTCTATTCAACAACAAACCTCGTATAGCTCACTAACCTCTAAGGACCATATAGTTGAGATGTTGCCTCCTACTAATACTTGGGGCAAAGAGTACATCACTGTCCCTTTTGGCAATGGTATTCGATCTATGTTCAAGGTAATAGCCAAAGACACTATAGATCTAAGATTAGCCAATGATGATAATATTAATAATATTTACTTGTTACCTGGTGAAGTACATACTTTTGATAATATTGAAATGCCTACTCATTGGTCAGCAAACGGTAAATTCCTTATTACTCAGTTTATGGCAAAGTATGTAGAAACATTTGATAGTTTTAAATATGATCCCTCTATGGTTGTTATACCTGCATTGGATAAAATGATAAATAAAACTACTTATTTCGGTTCTAATGACGTATTTGTTTACAATGATAAGTTTATAACTCAATATGACAATCAAGCCGTTATAATTATTGCGGACGAAAAAGGTAAATCTTCTATTAAAGTTAATAATAGAAATGTGAATGAAATACTAGGTTTCAATACTTTTAGCTTAGCTGGAGAACCTTATTATTGGCAAAAAGTTTTCGTACCACCTAATCCTAGTATCAATACTATAGTTGCCGATTCGGGTGGGTTCCATGCTATTGCTATTGCCAACGGAGTCTATGACTCGTATGCTATGACTGTTGGTGCTTCACTTATAGACGAAGAACAATCTGATTTCTCAGAACCGATTTTGGACTTTGTAGAAAGTTGCTCTACTATTAGAGGTACTATTCTTGATGAAAAAGTATCTTCATTCTCTGGTATAAATGTAATCGAGGTTGATGAAGTAGAAACATATAATTTCTCTTGGTCACATACTCCTATCACCGATACGACGACCTTTGTCAAACTAGATGGAAACATTATTGACAAAAACAAACCTGCTAATTTCAAATTTACAGTTATAGATTACTTTGGTAACTCATCAACTTATGAGTACTACAGACCTGGTGCTCAAGTAGTATTGATTGATAAGTTAGACTACAAAGAAGTAAACATCAAAAAAGATTCTTGTATTATTTTTGACCTTAGAACCGAAGCTGATTCTGTACTATTAGAAAGTGTAGATTTACCTGCTGATATGAGATTAAAGCTCAATTTACCTTTTGCGCTCCCTAAAATGCTTTATAAAGAGCAAACATATAGATTAATACTTTGTCTTAATAATCAAGCTAATAATCAAAATGCAGTTATTGACTCTATGTTCTTCAACTTCGATTGTGAATATAGTCGTAAAGTTGATATTAACGCTATTGTTATTAATTTCGATTTATCAGCGAGTAACCTCAAATTGCCTAAAATCTTATCTGGTACAAGCTATACTACGGACGCAATGGAGTTTGTAGAGTTCACTAATACAGGTAATGCTGTTATCACGTGTGATAGTGTTATACTACCACCTAGTATTTATTTTACAATTGATACTGTAGGAATGTTCCCATATAAGTTGTCACAAGGTGAATCTATCAAGTTTAATAAGATTAACTTTACTCAAACAGTGAAAGGAAACCACGATTATACTATTACTTTGATGGATAATCACAAGATAAACAGAACCGCTACAATAACTGGAAGTATAGGTGAACCTAAGATTAATAATTTATTTTTTGATTTTGGGAAAACTCGAATTGGAACTTCTAAAAATACAATTCAAAGTTTCAAAAATACTGGTGATTTTATTTCTCAATTCAGTTTTATTAGCGTAGTTTCTAGTCTTCAAAATGACCCAAATGTTACTACTTTAGAGGGGCTGAGTTTAGTAATACTAGACGAAAATCAATCAGAAGATATATCACTAGTATATAATCCAACGGATGTAAATGATTTTACTAAATATTCATTGACTGCGAAATTCGTTGAAAGATGGACTCCACACGATACTATATTAGTTAATCTGACAGGTCAACCGACTTTACCACAAATTAATACTTATGATATAGATTTAGACACTATTAAAATATTTACTTTCAAAGATTCAACTGTTGATGTTATCATATCTAATGGTAATGAAGATTTGAAAATAAATAGAATTTATAAGTTGATTGGCGATGAAAATGTATTCGAATATGATAAATCATTTTACAATACCCGTGTAATTGGACAAGGGGTTACCGAACAGCTTCCTATTAGATTCAATGGCCTAACTCTAGGTGAACAAACAATGACGCTCATTGTCGAATCAGATGCCGCTCCTAACTATGGGGTAAAAACAGATACAATAAGAATAAGAGGCTTTGTCGCTGAGCAAGATACTCTGGATATTTCTATTTATCCAGAAGATATTACAGTACAGTCTTGTAACTTTGATACCCTCGAAATCGAAATACAAAACACAGGCAACACAAATTTCCAGCTACAAAATATAGATATTGTATCTGATATTCAAGTGGCTACTTTGATAGACAATAACTTTGGTGATACTTTGTCGCCTTCTCAATCAATCAAAAAACAATTAATCGTAATGTCTTCGGGCAATAAATCTGATAAAATATACTATAATATAAGTGTATTTGATTTGGTTCAAAGGAAAGACTCAATTTTCGTAACAGAAAGTGTAGTTAACTCAGTACAAAGCAGAATCACAATTAACCCACTAGAAGCCGGTGAGTTACAAATTGGGAAGTATTTTGATGTTAGATTTAGTGGTAGATTTCCGAATTATATTGATACAACAGCGGATATATACGTAACAATAGATATTGACACGTACAACTTTTTTCTTGATAATAATGAAACTATTGTATATTTTTACGATTCAGAAAACAATAAAAAGAAAGAATTAAAAGCAACTATTAGCAAAGAAGCTGATAGGCTAACACTTATTTCAGATGAGTTTTCAGATTTTAACTTTGAAAATATAATATCTTGGGAATTCGATTTAAGATTTTTAGCCCTACTTCATACCGATTTGGAAGGCGAGATGGGAATAAATTTTGACTTGAGTGATTGTTATGATGGGAACGCGATTTTGAACACCTTAAATGTTGATCAAATTTGTGTCTATAACTACCGAAATATTGTATTAAGTTCTTATATTGAGGGTGTTTCTATAGCACCCAACGTGGTCAGTGATGAAGCAAATCTTACTGTAGATGTGTCCGATGAGCTAACAGGTTCAGTCTATATAATAGACTATGTTGGAAAAAAATATAACGTATTGGATAAAATATTGTTTGATAAAGGAAAAAATAATATTATATTAAATCTTAGTAAGTATGCTAATGGAAAATATATATTAGTTGTTCGCTCTTTAGGGACAACATTAACTCAAGAATTTATTATTACAAAGTAACAAGGTTTAAATTATGTCAAATAGTTTACAAAAATTTATTCTTACAACACTAACACTAGCGATTGCTTTTACAGTGCCTTCTTTTGGACAACTCGATGATCCACTTGCGCCGACTAAAGCTGCTATTCCGTTCTATTTCGGACCAGTTGTTGGTTATAATAGGGTATTACATTCTGCAGATTTAACCACATTCAACTATGAGGCTGTTCAATGTCCTATATTCCAAAATGGATCTGCTAATGGTTATTTCTTTGGTCTGTCTTTTGAGTATTTACTAGGTGGAGCTAAAGATTCTAAATCATCTATTATTGCTCGTGTTTTATATAATTCTATGCCTGCTAACTTTGAAGTAGAAGGTGATGAGTATCCTTCTGTTGCTAAAAGAGTTGGACTCCCAGATACTACAATCTTGAGTTCGACAGAACATAAAAATGAAGTTATATATAATATGATAACTGCTGAAGCGCAATATAAATTGAATTTATTCAATACAGAATTTGGTGTCATTGTTGGACCAACATTTGATTTTGCTATGCAAAAAGAACAAAATCAAACTTATTCATTATTGACTCCAAAGGAAGCTAAATTCAACCAAGTATCTGCAGAAGAACAAGCTGCTCAAGGTATTAGTTATTCTGATGATGGTAGAACCCTAATTGCTAAGCAAGGCGAAATTCCTAACTCAAGTGCTTTGAGAGTTGGTATTAAGTTCGGTGTACAATATGAGATAATATTAAACAATGGATTCTATATTGTCCCTAACTTCAACTATAACTTTGGTGTTACTAACCTTTCAGCTGATGATGATTGGAGAGTAAGTGCACTTCAGATGGGTATAGATATTAGATTCCCTTCTACTATATTCTAATAATATTAGTAGTATAAAAGATTAAATGCTTGTAATTAATTTTACAAGCATTTTTTTTTGAACTATTTTTGTAATAACTTATAATACTTAAATAAAATAATATAAGAATATGGAACAACTTTGGTCACCTTGGCGATCCAAATACATTGGTTCTTTCAAAGGTAAAGATAAAATAGAAGAATGTTTTGTTTGTCATGCTATCAAAAACCCTAGTTTGGATGATGATAATTTGCTTGTCGCAAGATATAAGCACTCTATAGTTATGATGAATAAATACCCATATAATAACGGGCATCTACTGATTACTCCTCTAGAACATAAAGGGACTCTGACAGAGCTAAGTGCTGAATGTAGAACAGAGATAATGGAAGTAATTAATATTGCTTCAAAAGTAATAGATGATGTGTATAGCCCTCAAGGTTATAATGTAGGGTTGAATGCAGGAGCTGCAGCTGGTGCTGGTTTACCAGATCATTTGCATTTCCATCTAGTTCCTCGTTGGAGAGGAGATACTAATTTTACAGCTGTTATATCTGATTACAATGTAATCAATGAATCGATGGAAGAGTCGAGAGACAAACTTAAAAAAGCATTCACTAAATACGAAGTTTAATTGGAAAAATTTAGATTAAAAAAGTCACTAGGTCAGAATTTCTTAGTTGATGAAACAGTTTCACAGCGAATTGCGGATATGTCTGATATAAAATCGGATGATATAGTTATAGAAATAGGACCTGGGACTGGTGCATTAACTAAGTATTTGATTCCCAAAACTAAAAATCTGACTTGTATAGAAATAGATAAGCGTGCAGTTTATGTACTTCGTAAAAATTTTAGTGGCTTAAAAGTCTTAAATATTGACATACTTGATGCGAATCTTGATGAAATATTACCAAAAGATAAAAAAGTAAAAGTGATAGGTAATCTACCATACTATATTTCTTCTCAAATTATTTTCAAATTAATAGAATACTCTGATAGAATAGATTCTTTTACTTTTATGATACAAAGAGAATTAGGCAATAGAATTGTATCTTCTCCCAATAGTAAAGAATATGGGATATTGACATTGGCAGTACTAATGTGCGGTAGTGCAGAGAAATTATTCGATGTACCGCCTTCTGCTTTCAATCCTCCACCTAAAGTTACATCATCAGTAGTAACTATAAAATTCAATGATGGGGTTTTCAATAGGAAATTGCATTCTTTTATAAAAGGCGCATTCAATGGCCGTAGAAAGAAACTATCAAACTCTATCAAATCACATTTTAATTCTGTAGATGATTATCAAGCTTTTATTTCGTCACCGACTATGCCTGAAAGAGTCAAAGAAATGTTAGATTTGAGGGCCGAAAATTTAACATTATCAGATTTTAATTTACTGTACGACAATATAAAAAGTATTACTGGTGAATAAATTAAAAAAAATCATTCATGTACTTACGATAAGTGACGCCTATATATTAGGTATGTTAATTATTTATACTATGCTAAGCCTAATATTTTGGGGACAATTACAAACTCCAATACTTAACTTCCTTTCGTATATTGTAATAGCTACTGGTGTAATTGTATTCGCTATAGTAAGTAGCAAATATAAAGGCGGTAAAGTTTTCACTTTAGTAAGAAGATTATATGTTATTCCTATAGTCTTTTTTATTTACAGCAATATTCATCTATATATACCGCTAGTCAATCCTCATGATTATGATACTACTCTTATAGCTTGGGATCTAGCTATCTTTGGTGTAAACCCTACAGAGTGGATTGGTAAGTTAGCTAATCCCTTACTTACAGAGTATCTACAATTTGCATATATGATGTTTTATGTATTGCCATTTATACTTGGTGTAGAGTTCACGCTAAGAGAGTCAGACGATAGATTTTTCGAATTTGCTAGAATAGTTATTTTCGGTTTTTTCTTCTCTTATATATTGTATTTCTTTATGCCTGCTATAGGCCCTAGATTTACAATACATGATTTCAGCATGATCAATACAGAATTACCGGGATTATTTCTTACTGATTTTTTCAGAGATTTAGTCAATGCTGGCGGTGGAGTGATGCCCGATACTGTTAATCCAGCTGAAATAGTTAATAGAGATTGTATGCCTAGTGGCCATACTATGATGACACTAATAACTATTCTGATTGCATTCAAATTCAAATCAAAATATAAGTGGATTGTAGCAGTCATAGGTTTCAGTCTAATTTTCTCTACAGTATATTTGCGTTATCATTACGTAGTTGATGTAGTAGCTGGTATTGCTTTCGCTTTATTGACTATGTGGTTAGAGCCCAAGATAGAATTATTATTACGAAATTTAGGTTTTTACAAATACGATTGATGGATTATTATTACTCTATAATTGAACATAAAACCTTTGAAGATAAAATCAAAGGTAGTCGCTTTATAGCGAACATATTTCCAATAGAAAGTAAAGAAGATGCGGATAAACACCTCAATGCAATTCGCAAAGAACATTATGATGCTACTCATAATTGTTATGCTTATATATTAGGTGCTCAAGGTTTAGAATACAGGGCTAATGATGATGGCGAACCAAATGGTTCAGCTGGTAATCCCATTCTCTTTTCTATCAAAAAATATAAACTATCTGATGTATTAGTTGTAGTAACTCGATTCTATGGTGGTACTAAGTTAGGTGTAGGTGGACTAGCTAGAGCTTATGGTGGTACAGCAGAAGAAGTTATTAAATTATGTAAAAGACGAAAAATAGATATCACTAAAAAAGTAAAAATATTTACAACTTATGATGATATTAATACTATTAAAAGATTATTAGAAGAGTATGCAGTTTCTTTCGAAGAAGTATATACTGATACGATTGAAATTACTGCTGATATTCCTAATTCTAAAGTTGAAAAATTTAGAGCACAAATAACAGAACAAACTGCAGACAGGTCTGGCAGTAGGGTAGATTAATGATAGTTATAAGAAAAGTTGATGAACTAAGGAAATACTCGATTGATCAAAGAAGTAAAGGTAAATCAGTTGGGCTAGTTCCGACTATGGGTTATCTTCATGAAGGTCATATATCACTGATAACGAGAGCTACAGTAGAATGTGATGTTGTTATAGCTTCGTTGTTTGTTAACCCAACTCAGTTTGCTCCTCATGAGGATTTCGATTCATACCCTAGAGATTTCGAACATGATTACAATCTAGCTAAAAATGCAGATTGTGATGTACTGTTCGCCCCAGCTAGAGAAGAAATATATCCAGAAGGAGCTACTACTAGCTTATCTGTAGGAGAATTAGCTTATGTTTTTGAAGGCAAGTATAGACCTCATTTCTTTGATGGAGTTGCTACCGTAGTTTCTAAGCTATTTACTGCTGCTTTACCAAACAAAGCATTTTTTGGTCAAAAAGACTATCAACAAACTTTAGTAGTAAAGACTCTATCAAAGGATATGCTAATGGGTGTTGAGATTGTAGTATGTCCAATTGTCCGCGAGACAAATGGTCTGGCAATGAGTTCACGTAATAAGTATTTGACAGATGATGAAAAGAATAAAGCAAAAATTCTTTTTCAATCGTTAGTTGCTACTAAGGAATTCATAGAATCTGGCGAGAGAAACAGAAAAAAGATAAATGCTTTTATGCATGATTTTCTAAGGAAACTCGATATACTTAAAATAGATTACGCCTTAGCCGCTGATGCTAATAACCTTTCTGAACCTGTCGAATTTGATGAAGAGACAGATATAGTATTATTACTAGGAACTATACTAGGGAAAACTAGATTAATTGACAATATGGTTGTAAAAGTACCATCTACAAATTATAACGAAGATAATAGATTTCAAATTGGATTAAAGTAAAAAATTATTAATTTAAAAAATTGTTGAACTACTGTAATGGAAATGAGATATGGCAATCAAATATAGAGCATGGCATAAAACCCTAGAATTCATGTTATTGCATGATGAAATAGCTCCCTACGAGATAGAACAAAAGCCAACTAAAGGTGACAATTACAAAGTATTAGATGATGATGATTTCGTGATAATGAAAGCTACTGGTATTCTGGATCAAGATGAAAATGAGATATTCGAAGGTGATATAAATATAGAAGGTGGAGTTATTACAAGTGAAGGTAATAAATTCGTTATTAAGTTTGAAGACTCAGATATGCTTTCACAAAAATTAGTTGGTGGTGAATTAGAGCTTATACAAGGGAATATTTACGAAACCCCGTATAAAATAGGAATTGATAACCAAGATCAAGACGATGATTATGATTCAGATTTTGATGAAGACTATGATGATAGTGGATACGAGGACGGTTTCGATGAATTTGATGACGAGGACGAGTACTAACCCTTATATGGAGTTAGCACCTTTCTCTAAAAAGTCTAAAAACTCTTGCAAATCTCTAGTAAATGCCTTTGTTCCAACTAATTTTTCATTAGGAGTCAATATCACATAAAGTGGTAATTCGATAGAGTTAAATTTCGTTTTCTGAAATTCCTTATTACTAAGTTCAGGTTCTTCTCTTCTATCAGTGTAGAGTTTCACGTTTATCATTCCACTAAAGTACTTCTGTACTTGAGGCAATGGGAATACATTAGATTCCATCCATCTACAATTAGTACAAGTCCAACCAGTAAAGTCAATAAAAATAGGTTTGTTTTCTTTCTTTGCTAGTTCTAGAGCTTCTTCGTAGCTATGTAGCCACACAGTTTTTTCACCAGTTTCTCCAAACATACTGCCACCTACACTTGCAGAGGAAACATTTGCGTTTAAGTAACCCTGAGGAGGTAAAAATGCATCTAACTCACCCATATTTTTACCAAATAAACCTGGTATTAAGAATATAGTTATAGCACCAAAGATTATTGCCCATATTATTCTCAATGCACCTAGATTCGAAAGCTCCGAATCCATCTTCATTTTAAATGCACCTAACAAGTATGCAACAATTAATACACCACAGATTATCCATATAGCTATGAACATTTCTCTAGGCATAATACCCCAACCCCAAACTAAGTCAACATTACTGATGAATTTGACAGCGGCTGCAACTTCTAAAAATCCCATTACTACTTTCACATTGTTCATCCAACCACCTGCTTTAGGAAGCTTATTCATAGCCGACGGAATAAGTGCGAATATGAAAAATGGCAATGCAAATACAGTTGAGAATCCTATCATACCTATTATTGGGTAAAACCACTCACCACCAGATGCGGAAAGCAATGCTGAGCCCACAAAAGGTACAGTACAAGTAAACGAAGTAAGTGAAAACACTAAACCCATAACAAGTATTGAAAAAATACCTGACCCTTGAGTTTGCTTATTTAATTTGTTCATCAAACTAGTAGGCATTTGTATCTCAAATGCACCGAATAGATTAAGAGCAAAAATCACAAATACTGTAGCTATTAGTATATTAACCCATCCATTTGCTGCAAACCCACCTAAACCACCGGAGTCTTGCAATAACCAGGAAAGAGCAAATCCAAGTATCGTAAAAGTTAGTATAATTCCTAGTGCATAAATAAGTGAGTCTCTTAGACCTTTAGCCTTCGTTTGTTCAGCTCTTTTCGTAAAGAATGAAACCGTAATTGGCACCATCGGGAAAACACATGGAGTTAGCAAAGCAGCTCCTCCAGCTAACATAGCAAACCAAAGGAAAGACCAAACGCCTTTTTTCTTGCTTGCTTCTATCTCAGCACTTGATTCTGTTATTATAGGCTCATCTTTGTGGTCATCGCTTTCTTCTAAT
>JBFHKR010000071.1:0-12931 GCA_041595255.1 Chlorobiota bacterium | reverse complement strand
TGGGTGGAATCCTCTCAAACTCGCTGTCATTGCTTTCCGATGCGGTGCATAACCTAAGTGATGGCGTAGCTCTTTGGATAGCTTACATAGCCAACAAAGTAGCAATGAAAGTAGCAAACAAGGAAATGACCTTCGGATATAAAAGAGTAGAAATACTTGCTGCCTTTGTAAACGCATTGACCCTTATCTTGATTTGTGGGTATTTGGTTTATGAAGCCATAGTCAAATTCACGAACCCAGAAACTATAGATGGCTCTCTAATGCTGATAGTAGCTACTATTGGGCTATTAGCAAATGTGATATCAGTATTACTTTTACAAAAAGATAAAGACCACAACATTAATATAAGAGCTGCTTACATACACTTAATGGGTGATACGCTGTCTTCTGTAGCTGTTATCATAGGCGGTATTCTGATATGGCTGTACGATGTTTATTGGGTTGACCCAGTTGTTACACTGCTAATCTGTGCATATATATTCTACCACTCTATAGATATACTAAAGGAAAGCGGACGAATACTGATGCAAAGCAAACCCCACGGTATGTCAGTAGAAGAAGTTAGCAATTACATTTGCTCATTCGACGAAGTGGAAAATGTGCATCACATACACCTATGGTCACTTGGTGACAATGACACATATATGGAATGCCATATAGACCTAAACCAAGACCTCAAGCTGAGTGAAGTTGACGAAGTTCGCCACAATATAGCCCACGGCTTGGAAGAGAAATTCCACATACACCACTCCACTATACAAACAGAGTACAACTGCTGCGAAGAAAAGGACTTAATTAGTGGGCATTAGGTTTTACATATTGATATTATTTTCTATATTTATTATGCTTCAAGCTAAAGCAAATGAAGATATTATTGAGTCTACAGTTTCAACTGAAGAATACAGACGAGATAGTCTTTATTTATATCATACAGGACAAGAATTCTTTAAATATAGTATTGATGGTTTTTATTTTAATTTGAAGAAAGAATATCTAAGATATAAAAAGGAAAAAGATTCTAACTTAGTTTATAAGATTATACCTCATAGAATATTCTATAATAAAGATAGTACATTATTATACTCGTTTGTTATTTATGCAGTAGGATTAAGTGAAAAAGCTATTTGGCCACAAGAATATGACCACTTTTCAACTGTGAACATGGTCGGGTTTAGAAACAAGAGCTGTGAGCCATGGAAAATCTATCCATTTGATGTAATAGGTCTTTATGGTGCGCCTAATTTAGATACTCTAATTCATGATATGGATAAATTCTACTTTAAAGATATTTCTGATAAATCATATTACATAGATACTAATGGTAATGGTGAATTTGATTATGTAAAAACAAAATATAATCTTGGTGATAGCCTCTTTTGGGAAAAATTTCCAGAATTTCAAAAAGGAAGAGAAGGTGTTGATTCTTTGTATAGCTTTCAGTATGAATATGATAACCCACATGTTGAAACATTTAAAATGGAAGGAAGACAATATTATTCGAATATTATAAATTCGGATTCGGTTGATTATCATAATAAAGATAATCCTTATTTAAAGTTTAGTACTAAATGGGAAGCTTTCTTTTTAGATAAATTAAAAAATACTGATATTGACTTAAGTGGAGTTACTTCACAAAAAGATAGTTTGTATCTTATTTTATTAAATAAATATTCTGAAAACCTAATAACCATAGATGATATTATCAAAAAAGGAATAGATCATTATACTTATAAACCTGAAATAGATTCGGTAAGTTACCCAGACTCATTATTAAAAATGTATGAATGTAAGTAGTGTGAAGTACTTTCCCACCCCAATTAGTAAACATATACCTTTACTTTTTTACCTTTTTGTCAACTTATAAGTTGACTTTTTATTATATTTGTAAAGCTATAAGTTTACAAAAGTAATATTTGGGTTAATACTATGAGAAATCAAAGAAAAATATTAATTGATCAATTAGATCAGAAGCTAAAAATATTCAAAGAAGCTAGTACTATTATAGTTCCGAGTAGTGGTTGGATAAATGCAATTCGTACTACTCTAAATATGACTATGGAGCAGCTTGGGGACAAGCTAAATATAACAAAACAAGGTGTCAAAAGTATAGAAGATAGCGAAGCGAAAGGGACCATAACTATCAACTCTTTGAAAGAGGTTGGAGATGCTTTGGAAATGAAGCTTGTTTATGGCTTTGTACCTAAGGATGGGACTATACAAAAATTAATAGAAGTAAAAGCAGAAGCATTAGCCCGTAAGATAGTAATTAGGACTGACCAAAGTATGAAACTAGAAGACCAAGGAATTGACGAAAATATAATAGAAAAATCAATCCAAGATTTGGCTGATGAGATAAAAAGAGAAATGCGAAAGTCATTATGGGATTAAATTTACACTATCAAGTTGGGCAAACTCCACTTAATAAAGACGAAATAAGCGGTCTAAAAATAAAGTCTATCACAACACAAAGTGAATTAGATGAATTGGAACAACTTAATATAGAAAAAACAATTGAATGGACCATAAATACTCGGCTGAAAACGGAGAGAATACTAACAGAGAAGTTTGTAAAAGACTTGCATAAAAAGATGTACGGTGATGTTTGGAAGTGGGCAGGAGAATTTAGAAAGTCCGATAAGAATATTGGTGTTCAATGGAGCCAAATAGGTCTCAAATTAAAGGACTTATTAGATGATACTTATTACTGGATTGAAAACAACACTTACGATTCAGAAGAAATAACCATTCGATTTAAGCATCGACTCGTTTCCATTCACTGCTTTCCAAATGGGAATGGCAGACACTCGAGATTAATGGCTGATATTATTATGGAATTGGTCTTCAAAGACAAGATATTTACATGGCATCAATCAAATATGGTTAAAGCAGATGAAGTAAGAAAAAAGTATATTAATGCACTTAGAAAAGCTGACAATAGAGATATATATCCACTAATTGATTTTGCGAAATCTTAAAGAATGTGGCTATTATGCTTCTTCAATAAGAATCTTTAGATTTTAACTTTTTAGTTCTTCACTACTTCTTATCTTTTAGCTTGGCAATATCTCTAGCTAATTCTGGTAGATTATTGAGTACAGCTTCTATTTTGAATGCCTGCATTTGCGGTCTAGCAGGTGAACCAAAGTAAACGCCACCTTTTGATATTGATTTGTTTGTGCCTGATTGAGCGATTAGAGTTACATCATCGCCAATTTTTAGGTGCCCGGCTATTCCTACTTGACCACCTAGACGAACACGTTTGCCTAAGTTAGTAGAGCCAGCTAGTCCTGTTTGTGCTGCTATACCAGTGTTCTCTTCTATTACGCAGTTGTGACCAATTTGACATAGGTTGTCTATTTTGACACCGTTACCAATGATTGTACTTCCTACAACAGCTCTGTCTATTGTAGTGTTACATCCTATTTCTACGTCGTCACCGATTATTACGTTACCGATTTGAGGTATTTTAGTGTAAGAGCCGTCTTCTCTGTTCTCTGTGAATCCAAATCCATCACCACCGATTACTGCACCCGCATGGATTATGCAGTTAGATCCGATTATAACGTCTTTGTAGCAGACTACACTAGGGAATAGACGATTATTTTTACCAATTTGAACATTATCTTGTAAAGTACAATTAGCCTCTATTATAGAACCTTCTTCAATGCGACAGTTATTACCAATAACGCAATTAGGACCTATATATACGGATTCGTCAACAAATGTATTTTCACCTACTACAGCAGATTTGTGAATACCTGTTGCAGCTTCTTGCGAGATAAAATCAACTAATTTAATAATTTTAATAAATGCAGAATAAGGGTCACTAACTTTAATGTAAGTTTGTCCTGACTCTGGTTTTCTATCTAAATCTTTGGGCACAATTATACAAGTAGCATTTGATTGCTCCAAAGCATCGATAAATTTTGGATCCGAATAGAAAGTTAATTCACCTTGAGTTGCGAACTCGATTCTATTTAGATTGAATATAGAAACGTTTTCATCGCCAATTATTTCGCCTTCAATTGTTTCGGCTATTTCTGAACATTTGATTGATTTCATATTCTACTACTATTACTTTAGTTATTATCTAGTTATTACTGACGGCGTACTCTACGCGGGTTCTTCTCTTGTTCTTGCTGATTACGAGGGTCTTTGTCTATTTTTTCTTTTAGCTCGTCTTCCATTTTCTTGACATCGACACCTAATTCTTTTAAAACTTTCACTGTTAGATCATACTTAAAATTTGCGTATGCAAGGGGTTGTACACTTTGGTCTAAAACTATATCAAATCCCTCTTCGGCTGATACTTTCTGAACCGCTGCATAGATTTTAGCTTCAACCGGCTCTTGGATTTGCTTCACTGTTTTATCGAATTCTCCACCCGGTTGGAATTTCTCAGTTGCATAATCACTTTTCTTTTTAGTAAGCTTTTCCAAATCTGACTCATTTTTTTGTCTTTCTTCGTCAGACCAGATCAAACGATTTTTCTTAATCTCATATTCCAATTTATTTATCTGCTCTTGCATAGCTTTTATCTCACGCTTCCATTCATCTACAATTGTTTGGATGCGTTGTTCAGCTTGTGAAGCTTCTTCGAATTTTTGTCTTATCGTTTCCGAATTGAAAAAACCAACTCTTTGTGAAAATAGAGATGGACTTGCCAATGCGAAAAGGCAGATAATCAGTAATATTTTATATCTATTCAAGAGCATATTTTATCGGGGATTATACGGTTAATTTATACCGTTATTATTTACATGTTGACTCTTATAAGCATATCAAATCTTTCTTCTTCAGACATTTTTTCTAAAGCCTCATTTAATTTTGCATCTATTGGCTTTTGGATTAGCTTTAATACTTTGTCGAACTCGCCACCAGGTTGGAATTTCTCACATTGATATTCGCTTTTCCTATTAACAAGCAATTCCAATTCTGACTCATTTTTTTGTCTTTCTTCTTCAGTCCAGATTAATCGATTTTTATTTATCTCAATTTCAAGTTTATCAATCTGCTCTTGCATAGATTTTATCTCATCCTTCCAGTCTCCAACTAATGTTTGGATGCGCTGTTCTGTTTGAGATATTTCTTCGAGAATTTGATCTATTTTTTCCGAATCATTATCACTATAACTTTGAGAAAAAAGCGATAGAGTAGCCATAGTAAATAGGCCAAGAATTAGTATGATTCTATATCTATCCAAGAGCATATTAATCTCAAATATTTACTAATATTAATTACTTGCCGCCTCTTTTAAGCATATCAAGCACTTTGAAAGTAATGTCTAGTGCATCATCTGCAAATAATACAGATTCAGTACTACTATCTAAAACTAGATTCAATTTCTCAGCAGCAGATACTTTATCGATAGCATCTTTTATTTTGTTTCTTAGAGGTTGCAACAACTCCAATCTCTTCATTTGTAACTCACCTTGCTGACCGAATTTAGCTTGTTGAAATTGTAAAACAGTTTGGTTTAGTGCTTGTAATTCTTGCTCAGTAGCTAATTGTTGATCTTGAGTCATCATGCCTTTTTGCTTCTGGTAAGTTTGGAATTTTGATTCCAAATCACCTTGCATCTTTAACAATGAATCTTGGTATTTAGTAGCTAATTCTTTAATTTCAGTATCTATTTTTTTGGCATCTGGCAATTGCTCTACAACCATTTGTAAATTGGCTACACCTACTTTCATAGATTGTGCATTTGCAAATCCGAAAGTTCCAAATAATAATACGATCAAAAGTAATTTTAGGTTTTTCATTTATTCCTCGAAAAGTTCTAATATTTAGTTAAACATAAGTTTGCAAGTTAAAATTATTGCCTTGCATTTCAAAATTATTGCCCGATTTCAAATAAGAATTTCCATCCAGGTACATTGCCAAATTGGGTTATTGGGTCAAACCCATAGCCATAACTAAATCCAATGATACCAATAGGATTTAGAAGCATTTTCAATCCAACACCAGCCGATCGTTTCAAATCAAATAAATCTGCTCCTCCGAATCCATCCCAAACATTACCAGCCATAGCGAATCCATAGAAGTATATAGGCATTGGGTTGAGAGTTAATGCAAATCTCATTTCAGCACTGAATTTGGCGTGTAATTTACCACCTATATTCTCTAGATCTCCATCTCCATATCCTCTAAATGGAATAGTCCCGAAATTAGATAGTCCAGCACCACCCATTCTATAGAGCTCTATTGGTGCAATAGTTGTATCATTTTTGATACCATCTATATACCCCATTTGAGCCCCGAGATAGAGAACTACCCTATCTTGCTCATCTAACTTGTATAGAGTATTGTAAAAATCAAAATAAATTTCTGATTTGAAAAAATCAGTCTGTCCTATACCTACGGCTCCTAATGCCCAATTGTTCGTAAATCTGAATTTTGATCCTTGAGATGGGAAAAAAAGTTCATTCGTATTATTACGAGATATACTACCACCAACAGTGATTTCATTATATTTACCAGGTCTGTAGAACTGACTATTAACACCTGTTTGCTGACTAATATCATTAAGCTGGAATTGGAAACTACCATCTATTCTGAAATAATCATCAGGCCATTTCACTCTACGACCGATATTTAATCTGAACCCTTGTCTTTGTAATTTTAGTGTCGAGAAATTATAATATATATCAAATATGTTGAATCCGACAGTAGTAGGTTCATCGAAGAGCCAAGGCTCTGTAAACCCAAGTGAAAAATTTCGGTATCTATTCGATTGACCAAATTCCCAGTTGAAGTTGAAAACCTGACCAGCTCCACCATTTAGTGGTTCTAGTATAGAGAAATTATTAAATGTTAGACCCACAGAACCCGTAAGACCAAAGCTACCAGCAAAGCCTATAGAAGCATTGAATGTATCAGTTGAACGTTCTTCCACATTATATATAAGATCTACAGAAGTATTATCATTATCTACAGGTTTTACATCTGGACGGAGTTTTTCGGGATTGAAATATCCCATAACTCCCAACTCTTTCACAGATCTTACTATTGCTGCACGGTTAAAATAATCACCCGGTCTAGTGTAAAGAGTACGTCTTATTACTTTATCTTTAGTTTTAGTATTACCAGCTATTATTACCTTTCTTATCTTAAATCTATCACCTTCGAGTGTACTAATGACTATATCTACAGAATCTTTCGCCACTTTTACTTCTTGAGGAGCAAACCTAGTTTGCAAATATCCTGTATTGTTGTAAAGTGATAGAGCATCAGAGAATTCTTGATTACCATTTAGGTTCATCATAAATTTCTCTTTATTATATACTTCTCCTTTTGGGAAATCTAATCTAGAAATTAAAGCTTCATCAGGAAAGACAGTATTTCCCTCAAATGAAATATTACGTATATAGTAGCGATTGCCTTCTTTAATATTTACATTTATATGAACAGCCTGATTGTCTTCATCATATTCTACTGAATCAGAGATGAATTCATAATCCATAAACCCTTCATTAGCATAAAACTTTGATAATAATTCTTTATCTTTTTTATAATCCTTCTTGTCGAATTTAGAAGATGACCAGAATTCATACCAAGATTTGGTATGAGTTTCATCAAACACAGATTCCAACTCGCTATTACTAAAAGCAGTATTACCAGTAAATCTTATAGATTCGACATAAAACTCTGTCCCTTCTTCTATATATATCTTAAGATCAATATATACATCTGATGAATCGGATTGCAAAATCTCTGGAAAAACCTTAGCGAAAGTAAGTCCTTCTTTGTCATATAAATCTTTTATATCCTTCTTAATAAGGTATAAGTCATATTCTGTGACTATATCACCTTTATTTTTCCCAACAGCACTTTTAATCTCTTCTGTAGTTATTTCAGAATTGTTGAATATTCTAATAGCTGATAATCTTTTATTTTCCTCTACTTTTATAGTTAAGAAAACACCATCACCAACTACTTTATCAACAATAACATCGACATTGGAAAATTGACGTCTATCCCAAAGTGCTTTCAAAGACACGTTTAGATTCTCGTCATACGGGTAAGAGATAGTCTCCCCTTCTTTCAATCCAGTCAAAGCAATAATAGTAGAAGCATCAGCACTACGTGCCCCTTCTACCTCAATACCAAGGATTTTGTATTTAGTAGTACTTTCTTGAGAATAAAGAGAAGCAGTAAAAGTAAATAGTAATATGAAAATGAGTTTACTTGCGTTTGATAACATCTATAACTTTCTTTAAATATGATTGTTCAGTTGATTCATTGATTTGGCTAGAAGTCTTGCCAAATCGACGCTCTCGATGAGCATAGTCCATTAATGCAGAATACAATTCGTCACGTCTGAATTCCGGCCAAAGCTTTTCGGTGAAATAAATTTCCGAGTATGCAAGTTCCCATAGAAGGAAATTACTAATTCGATATTCACCACTTGTTCTGATAAGTAAGTCAGGATCAGGTATATTAGCTGTTTGCAAATAACTAGAGAATAGCTCATCGGTAATATCTTCAGGAGATAGTTTACCACCTCGAACATCTAGAGCAATCATTTGTATAGCACGCATAATATCCCATCGCGAACCGTAACTAATAGCAAGATTTAAATGCATACCAGTATTATCTTTAGTCTTTTCATAAGATTCATGAAGAATTTTCTGAACACTTTTAGGAAGAGAATTAGTTTTACCGATAGTGTTGATAACTACTTGATTCTCATTAAGTTCTTTGAACTCCTTTTGCAAGAAAATTTCTAATAATTTCATCAAACCATTGACTTCCATAGGTGGTCTCTTCCAATTCTCTATGCTAAAAGCATAAAGTGTTAGATGCTTGACACCTATAAGTGAGGCAGCATTGACTATATCGCGAACGCTCTCTATCCCCTCTCTATGACCGAATAGACGTTGTTTACCTTGCTGATTAGCCCATCTACCATTACCATCCATAATAATGGCAATATGCTGCGGGATCTTGCCAGTAGCTTTGATTAATTCTTGTTTGTCCTTATCTTCAGGACTCTGTTCTTTTATCCAAGACATATTGAATTTGTACAATTAATGAGTTACAAAAATAGTTTTAATATATAGAAATAAAAACTATTACCATATAATTTATTAAATTTTAGATAGTTGCTTTGTTTTTTAATATTTGCGTTCGTATATTTGCTTCCCTTAACGGATAATTATTTAATATTGTTTCATAAACGGAAAAAACAAGTGAACAACAAAAATATAACAAAAGCAGATATCGTAGAAGTTATAGCTAGTAATACAGGTCTTACTAAAGTAGAAACTAAAGCAGTAGTAGAGGGTTTCATAGATACTATTATCTCTACAATAGCTGAAGGAAAACGTATAGAGCTAAGAGGTTTCGGTGTATTCAAACATAAAGCTAGAAAACCAAGAATGGCAAGAAACCCTAAAACTGGTGAAGAAGTAAAACTAGACAAAAGATATGTTCCAGTTTTCAAAGTTTCTCCTGACTTCTTTGACAGAGTAAATGTTGCTATTAAAGATGAAAAAGGCGAAAAATAAATTTAACTAAACAAAGGGTGATATATGCCAAGTGGTAAAAAGAGAAAGGGCAAGAAAATGTCCACTCACAAACGTAAGAAAAGATTACGTAAGAACAGACACAAGAAAAAGAAATAGACTAAAATAAAAGTCTAAAGTAATTATAAAAACTGCCGATATTAACTAGTATGATAAATACAGTCTCAAATATCGGCAGTTTTAATTTAAATCCCAAATCTGAGGCAATCGCTTCGGAAGCACTGTCGCTAGCGAAAGACGACCTGAAAGACTTATCTAAAAGCTCATTTGCCAAAGTGTTCAACCGAGTGGATAATTTCCTCGACTTCGGTACTACTAAGAACTTCGATTTCAGCAACTTCGATAAAGAAGAGATGAAATCATTCCTGAAAGTAATGTCCACGCTAATGAAAAAAGGAATTGTCGGATACGAATACTACGAAGTAAACGGCAAGATTGAAAAACACTTCATGACTACCTCCCTAGGTAATCGCAGATTATACAATGCAGAATGGAAGGAACGCAAAGACAGCCGTGGTGGCTGGTTAGTGTGACATCATTTATCAACCCTTATCCCCTTTTCCAACAACTCTAATATAATATCAAGATGATATTTGTGAGTGCGGAATGAAAGAACAGCTATTCGCATCCAAAACTCTCCATTAAGTGTGGTTGATGATATGAATACTCTTCCATCATTATGGATTATACTAAGTAGCTTTTTATTAATTTCATTAGCATCACCTGTTTTTGGTACGTAACGGAATGCAGCAACTGTTAACTCTGGTTCTGGCCCTACCTCAAAACCTAACTCCTGTACTTTCTCATAAAAGTAACGAGTAAGCCATATCTTTTCGCTGAGACACGCACGAAAAGGAGCAATACCATGCAATTTCATGGGTACCCACATTCGCAGCCCACGGAAGTGACGGCTCAATTCGGGTGACAAGTCAGCTGGTGAATACTCTTGCTGATAGTCCTTTGTGTCTTGCATATAGTTAGCATCGTAAGAATTAGCTTCTAGTAAATGCTTTACATTTTTCACCAGTACAATACCTACACCATAAGGTAGGAACATCCCTTTATGAGGGTCTAATATCACCGAATCAGCCCTATTAATACCTACTAATTTATCTTTTGTCTCATCACAAAGCAAGAAAAAACCACCATAAGCGCCATCAATATGATACCAAAGGTCATACTTTTTGGCGATATCTGCTAACTTATCTAATGGGTCAATCGCACCTACATCAGTAGAGCCTGCTGAAGCTACTAACATAAATGGGGTAAGTCCATCGGCTTTGTCCTTTATTATTTGTTCTTCTAATTTTTCAGAAACCATCCTATATTTACTATCCATAGGAATATATCTTAACTGTATTTCATGTAATCCTACTATTTTCAGCGCTTTTGTAACACAGTGGTGAGCTTGTTTTGTTAAGTAAATAGTACTGTTTTCTATGTCCTTTGACTTGATTTTCTTAGCTATTCGTGCTGTCGATATTGCTATTAGGTTCGCCATGCTCCCCCCTGAAGCTAGATTACCACCAAAGCCCTTTTCATAGCCGACTAACTCCCCTACCCAATCTATTATTTGATTTTCGATTCGAACTGCACCTGGAGTAGCAAAGAAAACCCCAGCATAACGATTCATTACTGCTGCCAGATAATCACCTATTGCTGCACCATAAATACCGCCACCTGGTATATAGCCAATATGACCACCTGAAGCTGGGTTTATCCCTGCTCTATCTACGTTCTTTTTCAGAAAATTAATTATATTATTTGTATCGGTTGGTTTCTCTTCGAAAGGGAAGTTTTCAAAGGCTCCATCGTTTGTGTAGTCATTAACAAATGCCTTTTTGGAATGTATTTCATCTAGGAATTGCTCGGAATATTCCGAGACCTCACTCATATACTCATTTCTTTTTTCTCTATTAGGTTCTAATTCTAGTCCTTCTTTCTCGTATTGGCTAATTAACTTTTCTATTTCTTCTAGTTTCATTTTTCACATTTATGTTTTTTATTCTTTGACAACATAATATTTTATCATCTTATAATTTGTCAGTTTCACTCCGTTTCTCTCGACTTCTTGCTTCTCTAATTCTTCAAATCCTTTTGACAAGAAAAATGGAACAGCTGTTATACTTACATCAGCATCAATTTTTTCAAATTTGTAAATTTTAGCTGCTACGAGCATTTGCTCTAATAGAAGAGTTCCTACACCATTTCGTTGATGAGTAGTACTTGCATAAAGTAAATCCAAATACCCTTCTTTGGTAATAGAAGAGAAGCCTAGTAGCTCCCCTAATTCATTTACACAAACATAGAATAGCTGTTCATTAATCTTCATAAGAAACCTTTCAGGTCTAGATTCATCGTCTAGCCATGCTTCGATTTGCTCAGGTGAATAATGCTTAGAATTTATGATTTTGACTGTATCATAGTATAAACTAAGTATAGCATCTAAATCATTTTCCACAGCTCTTCTGATAGAAATTTTCATATAATTTATTTTAAATTTTCTTATATTTTAAAAATTTATAATTAAAATAAGGAAAAACAATGAAAAAATATATACTTTTTTTAATAATCTGCTCATTTTTATATACGATTAATACTTCAGCTCAAGTCGGTAAGCAACAGACTTTATTCGTCAAAACCAATTATAATCAAGATGGTACAGTAACCCTAAGCTGGCCTAAGGATGATGGATTCGAAGGGGTTTACTATATATATGAGAATAGAGCAAAGTTCAAACAAGACTACAAATATCTAGCGAATGTGACAAAAGAAGCTAATGAATGGACTGACCTGACTTATGTACGTGGACAAATTAAAGAGTACAAGATTGAAAAGAAAAACACTAGTAATCAATTAGTTTCTTATGATTTTATCACTGCAGGTAATGAAGTTGAAAGATATGGATTGTCTGGGAGTATTCTTATACTAGTTGATGATACTCATTTCGATTCCCTTTCAACTGAGTTAGATATTTTAGTCAATGATTTGGAGGGTGAAAGTTGGGAGGTTACTATAATGCCTGTCTCAAGAGAGATGACCCCTCCACAAATAAAAGACTTAATAAAAGTAACAAATGAAAATAGCAAATTTATGCTTACTACCTTGTATCTAATCGGTCATGTACCAGTACCTTATAGTGGTCATTTTAGCTCTACAGGTGATTGGTACCCACCGGATGGTCACACAGAGGGTTCTGGAAATCATACTGGCGCTTGGCCAGCTGACCTATATTATGCTGATTTGGATGGGGTCTGGACTGATACGACAGTGAATTACGAAGCTAGTGCTCAAGAAAGAAATAACAACAGACCAGGTGATGGTAAATTCGACCAAACGAGATTAGTAAGTGATATTGATTTGGAAATTGGTAGAGTTGATTTCTATGATATGCCAGCATTCGC
>JBFHKR010000070.1:0-13070 GCA_041595255.1 Chlorobiota bacterium | reverse complement strand
TGAACTCAATGGCAATATAAAAACAGCCAAATTTGTTAAAAATTAGACTCATATATTGCGTCCTACTACTGCTGTTTCTCTTCTCTTGCTCAGATGAGAAGTTAATAGAACCAGATGTAGAAACTAAAGAATATAGATTCCTAGATAGTATTCCTCGGGAGCTACCAAAAGTAGAATATCCCGAGGATAACTTACCTAATGAAGATAGAATACTACTGGGTAAATTACTATTCGCCGATAAACGTTTGTCAAGGACGAATGAAATATCATGTTCTTCTTGCCACAAATCCGAATTTGCATTTGCTGATAATACTCCTACTACCAAAGGAGTCGATGGACTTGACGGCACCAGAAATAGTATATCATTAATGAATGTGGCCTTCCAGAAGCGATTGCTTCGAGAGGGAGGTGTGCCTTCTCTCGAAATGCAAGTCTTAGTTCCATTCCAAGAGCATAATGAATTCGATCTAAATATAGTTGCTGCCGCCCAAAAACTCAGTACTGACAGTTTATATCAATCTCTTTCACAAGTAGCTTATGGGAGAGACCTCGATCCATTTGTGATAACCAGAGCTATATCTGCTTTCGAGCGAACGCTAATAGGGGGCAACTCAAAGTTCGATAAATATCTGAATAAAAAAGCAACATTAACTACTGAAGAAGAAAGAGGTATGGTGCTTTTCTTCTCAGATTCTTTGGCTTGTGCTAGTTGCCATTCGGGAATATTATTCACATCACAAGAGTTCGCGAACAACGGATTATACGAGGAATACAATGATAACGGAAGGCAAAGATTAACAGGTCTAGACACTGACAATGGCGTATTCAAAATCCCATCACTTAGAAATTTAGCCCAAACAGCACCCTATATGCACGACGGGAGTAAAGCAACTTTGGAAGCGGTTTTAGAACATTACGCTAGCGGTGGTAAACCCCATAGGAACAAAAGCGAACTAATAAACGGATTTGCTATAACAAATTCTGATAAAAAAGCCCTCATCGAATTTTTGAATACTCTTACTGAGAAGTGAGAAACAAAAATAATTAGCTTATCGTATTATTGTTTTGTATTTGATACTTATAGAACATAGTTTTGCATTATGAATATTACAAACAAAATATTATTTATTCTTTCCATTATCAATTTCATGTTCGTTGGTTTTGGAGGTCTTCATTCTGCTTCTGAGATAACACTAGTAAAGAAGATATTACCAACTAGTTCTGCTCTAACATTTGATAATGATCAAGTTTATAAAGTTGAAACGGAAAACTATCCAATTTCTATAACTCTTTTCTCTGAACTATTAGAAGAAAATGAAGAAAGAAACCAAATTAAAATTCAATTTAGTTATTCTTTTTGTTTAGAATCAGTTAAAAATAATCACTTCAAACCCAAATCTGATTCGCACAAATCACTAATTACAAAAGATGTAGATAGATATCTACTACTCCAGACATTTAGATTATAAATAAAACCCAGTTATAGAGAAATCCATTCTCTATTTAAAATCATAATAATTTTATCGAACAATTGAGCCATAAGAGTTAAATCTCTATTGGTCACTTTACATTATTTATTAATCTAATTTAGAAATACAAAAAATGAAAATAATTAAAATTTTGATTGGAGCTATAGCTTTAATTAGCCTTTATAGTTGTCAATCTGAAGTTCATAGTGAAAACGAAAATCATGAAGCAAAAACTAAATATCTAGTTACTAGCCCGATGATGGCTGATACAACTATATTAAAAGACTATGTTTGCCAATTGCACTCTATCCAACATATAGAGCTAAGGGCATTAGAAAGGGGGTACTTACAAAAAATTTATGTTGATGAAGGTCAATTTGTAAAGAAAGGCCAATTAATGTTTCAAATACTACCTAATCTATATAATGCAGAAATGGAAAAAGCCAAAGCTGAAGCTAATTATGCTAATATTGAATATAAGAATACAAAATTATTAGCGGATAGTAACATTGTATCTCAAAATGAATTAGCTCTGACCAAAGCTAAATACGAAAAAGCGCAAGCTGAACTACAGTTGGCGAAAGTACATCTTGGGTTTACAGAGATTAGAGCACCATTTGATGGTATAATGGGGCGTTTTAATGTCCGTGAAGGAAGTTTGCTAGATGATGGAGAATTACTAACAACATTATCTGATAACAGCCAGATGTGGTCTTATTTTAATGTACCTGAAGCGGAATATTTAGACTATAATTCTAATGATAAGTTGAATAAAAATTTAGAAGTTAAATTGTTGATGGCAAATCAGAAAATGTATGATCATGTTGGGATAGTGAAAGTAATTGAAGCTGACTTCAATAATGAAACTGGTAATATTGCATTTAGAGCAACTTTTCCGAATCCTAATGGACTACTGAGGCATGGTGAAACGGGTAACATACAAGTATCAATGCCTTACAATAACTCATTGATTATTCCTCAGAAAGCAACATTTGAAGTCCTTGAGAAAAAGTACGTATATATATTGGATAAAGATAACAAACTAAAAGCAAGAGAAATAACTATAGCTGAAGAATTGCCACATCTATATATACTAAAAGGTGGATTAAGAGAAAATGACAAAATTCTTTTAGAAGGATTAAATAAAGTAAAAGCGAATCAAAAAATTGCTTTCAATTTTTTGAAACCAAGAGAAGCTGTTTCTAACTTGGAACTATACGCAGAATAGTCATTTAATCAATATAATCTAAAGGAAATAAGAATGTTTAGTAAAATAATACATAGACCAGTATTGGCTATTGTGATTTCTGTTATTATTATATTTGTAGGTGGTCTAGCCATCAAACAATTACCGATTTCACAATTCCCAGAAATAGCACCTACAACTGTTAATATTTTCATAGCTTATCCTGGTTCAAGTGCGGATGTACTTGTCAAATCAACTTTGATTACTCTTGAGAATGCAATCAATGGGGTGCAAGGTATGAGATACATGGCAACTGATGCAACTAGTGCAGGTGAAGCTACACTTCGCATAATTTTTGACCCTGGGACTGACCCTAATACTGCAGTTATAAGAGTGAAGACTAGGGTAGATCAAGTAATGCCACTTTTACCAGAGCTGGTACAAAGAGAAGGTGTTATCATAACACCTATCCAACCCAGTATGTTGATGTATGTAAATTTATATAGTAAGGATAATAAAGTAGACGAAAAGTTCCTTTATAACTATGCTGATGTACATATGATACCTGAGTTAAATAGAATAAACGGTATAGCTAGATCACAGATATTGGGTAGTAGAAAATATGCAATGCGTATTTGGCTTAACCCGGAAAGAATGCGAGCTTATAATATTTCTGTAGATGAAGTAATGGAGGCTCTTCAAGAGCAAAGTATTATAGGTAGACCAGGTAGATTGGGTCAAAGTTCCGGTATTTCAGCACAGTCTTTAGAATATGTTTTGACATATAAAGGCAGGTTCAATGAATCTAAAGAGTATGAGAATGTTATAATCAGGGCTAATGCGGAAGGCGAAAGTATTCATCTTAAAGATATAGCCAGAGCAGAATTGGGTTCAGAGTTCTTTGATATCTATTCTAATCTGGATGGGCACCCTGCTGCATCTATAGTACTTAAACAAAATATAGGGACTAATGCAACAGATGTAATCAATGAAGTAAAAGCCAAACTTAAAGAAATGGAGGTTAGCTTCCCTGAAGGGGTAGATTATAAAATAAGCTATGATGTTTCTAAATTCTTGGATGCTTCTACTGAGCAAGTAATGCATACTCTTCGCGATGCGTTCATTCTTGTAGCTATTGTAGTATTTCTATTCTTAGGAGATTGGCGATCTACACTTATCCCAATTATAGCTGTACCAGTTTCGTTAATCGGAGCTTTTTTTGCAATGCAGATGTTCGGGTTATCTATAAATTTGGTGACTCTCTTCGCTTTAGTATTGGCTATAGGTATAGTCGTCGATAATGCTATAGTTGTAGTAGAAGCTGTCCATACGACTATGGCGGAAGAGCATCTAAATGCTTTTGATGCTGTAAGTAAAGTTATGGATGAGATTAGTGGTGCTATCATTGCCATTACTCTAGTTATGGTTTCAGTATTTATACCTATCTCATTTATGTCTGGACCTGTAGGTATATTTTACCGCCAATTCTCTATTACAATGGCAAGTGCCATTATAATATCTGCAATAGTATCTCTTACACTTACTCCTGTCTTATGTATCATGTTACTTAAAAATACCCATGGCAAAAAGAAGAAAAAAACACCAATAACTTGGGTAATTGACAAGTTCAATAGTGGGTTTGAGAAAGTAACTGATAAATATTTTTGGTTATTGCGGATTATTACTAATAAAAGATTAGTGACCTTCGGTATATTAGCTGTTTTCTCAGCTGGTATCTTATATACTAATTCTATTATACCATCTGGGTTTATTCCCGGTGAAGATCAAGGTACTATTTACGCGATTATCCAAACTCCTCCTGGTTCAACTTTAGAAAGAACAAATTCAGTTGCTAGGGAATTGCAAAAAATTTGTGAGGAAATAGATGGAGTAGAGTCGGTTACTTCTCTTGCTGGATACGAGATAATGACAGAAGGACGTGGTTCTAATGCTGGTACTTGTCTTATCAATTTGAAAGATTGGACAGAAAGGGAACATTCAGTACATGAAATAATGGAAGAGTTAGAAGAGAAGTCAAAAGAGCTTGGTGCTATAGTTGAGCTTTTCGAACCACCTGCAATTCCAGGCTTTGGTTCATCTGGCGGCTTTTCTATGCGGTTATTAGATAAAAATACTACTACGGATTACCAAGACTTTGATAAGATAAATCAAAAATTTATGGAAGATCTTGGTAAAAGAAAAGAACTAACTGGTCTATTCACTTTTTTTGCAGCTAATTATCCTCAATATGAATTAGTTATTGATAATGAATTAGCTATGCAAAAAGGCGTATCAATCGGGGATGCAATGGAAAATCTCAACATAATGATTGGTAGTACTTACGAGCAAGGTTTCATAAAATTCGGACGTTTTTTCAAAGTATATGTCCAATCTGACCCTAAGTTTAGGAGATTACCATCTGATTTATTAAATCTATTTGTAAGAAATGATCATGGTGAGATGGTACCATATTCTGCATTTATGAAAATGGTAAAAACTCAAGGGCCAAACGAAATTACGAGGTATAATATGTATAATTCAGCAGCAATACAAGGATTACCTGCTAAAGGATATACTACTGGTGAGGCAATAGAAGCAATAAAAGAAGTAGCAAAAGAGACTTTGCCAAATGGTTATGATATAGCATGGGAAGGATTGTCTTATGATGAGTCTAATAGAGGAAACGAATCGGTAATTATATTTATGATAGTATTGATTTTTGTCTATTTAGTATTAGCAGCTCAATACGAAAGTTTTCTATTACCATTTGCCGTTCTTTTGTCGCTCCCTGTTGGTATTTTTGGTTCTTTTCTGGTTCTAAAGATTATGGGATTATCCAACGATATTTATGCTCAAGTAGGACTAATTATGTTGGTAGGATTACTCGGTAAAAATGCAGTTCTTATAGTGGAGTTTGCGGTTCAAAAACATAGACAGGGAGCTTCTTTGATTGAAGCCGCTATCGAGGGAGCAAGAGTAAGATTTAGACCTATATTGATGACTTCTTTTGCTTTCGTAGCAGGGTTAATTCCATTAGTTATTGCTACTGGTGCGGGTGCTATAGGAAATAGAACAATTGGAGGATCTTCATTAGGTGGAATGGTTATAGGTACTGTATTTGGTGTTGTTATAATTCCTGGATTGTATTTCTTCTTTGCAAAGATTATCGAAGGAAAAACATTAATACAAGATGAAAGTGATAGTCCACTTTCAGAGGAGATTGGTCATCATGAATAATATAAAATTAATTATAAAGCCCTTAGTACTAGTTTCTATTCTGTTATTTTCGTCATGCTCGATACCGAAAGTAGAACAAAGAGATGTGAATAGAAAAGTACCTGAGAGTTTTTCTAGCAATAATGATACTAATAGCATTGCTAAGACAAATTGGAGAGAATTCTTCACTGACCCAAATTTGATCGAACTCATAGATTCAGCTCTAGTTAATAACCAAGAGTTGAATATAATGATGAAAGAGGTTATGATATCGTCAAATGAAATAATGGCTAGAATAGGTGAATATCTACCTTCTGCTAGACTTAATGCGGGGGCTGGTGCAGAGAAGGTTGGTCGTTATACTAGTCAAGGTGCTAACGATGCGAATACAGAAATTAGTGAAGGAAAAGAGTTCCCAGAACCACTAACTGACTTTATGATATCTGCTGATGTTTCTTGGGAGTTAGACGTTTGGAACAAACTCCATAATGCAACTGACGCAGCGGTTAAAAGATACTTGTCTTCTATAGAAGGTAAGAATTATATGGTAACACAGCTAATTGCGGAAATCGCAAATTCTTATTATGAATTGGAAGCATTGGACAATCAATTAATTATCCTAGAAGATAATATAAGAATACAACAAGACGCACTTAGAACAGTTAAGCTCCAAAAAGACGCAGGGAAAGTGACTGAACTTGCAGTTAAAAAATTTGAAGCCGAAGTTCTAAAGAATAGAAGTCTTGTTTTCAATATAAAACAAGATATTACTATTACTGAAAACAGGATTAACTTTCTTATAGGTAGATATCCTCAAGAAATAAAAAGAAGTTCTGAAAAGTTTACCAGTATTATTCCAAAGTCTATAAGTACAGGTGTTCCTTACCAGTTACTTCAAAATAGACCTGATATAAAGCAAGCAGAATTGCAACTAGAAGCTAATAAACTTGATGTTGAAGCTGCAAGGGCAAGCTTTTATCCTGCTTTTAGGATAACGGGAAGATTAGGTTATCAATCATATAATCCGAATTCATTTTTACAGACTCCAGAATCTATGATATATGGATTAGTCGGAGATATGGTTATGCCACTGTTGAATAGAAATGCTATAGAAGCACAATATCTTAATGCAAACTATTCTCAAATGCAATCAGTTTATAATTTGGAACGAATAATATTGAATGCTTACTTCGAAGTTTCAAATCAACTTTCGAATATGGAAAATCTAGAGAGGAGTTACCAATTGAAGTCTGAGCAAGTTGATGCTTTGATGCAATCCACTTCGATAGCTAACAATTTGTTCAACTCTGCAAGAGCTGATTATATGGAAGTGATGTTAACTCAAAGAGATGTTTTAGATGCCAAATTTGAGTTGATTGAAAACAAAATGAAACAATTGAATTCAATAGTTTTACTTTATAAGGCTTTAGGTGGTGGTTGGGATTACCAGTAGCCTCAAGAATTTAATTAACAAACCAAAAAGCCCTTTCGCATAGATACGTCAGGGCTTTTATGTAATTATGGGGTTATCGAATTATTTTAATTTTTACTTAACGCACTTTCTCACGTTACTGTGGCCACCACCATTTATTACATTCTGAATCCCATTTTTCTCTAATATACCTTTGGCTAAACTCCTTTCTATATACTTTGATTGAGAAGTGAGAAAAATATTTAGTAATTTTAGTGATGTTTTTGCAGTTCATCTGTCAATATAATTAGCAGGTTTACTTTTTTCAAAAATATATTCTTTATTAAATAGGGTGGAATCAAATATGAGATATATTATTTTACTATTATTAATCCTAAACTCTAACTTGATACTGCTAAGTAAGTTTGAATTAGATCCATTGTCAATTGATATGCAACAAAATTCAACTCTGATAGCAAAAAATAACATTCTAATACATTATAGTCTTTACGCAACTAACAATCTAACTTTCTATCATCCTATTAATCTTTTTGATGGTAAAAGTTGGCAACGAATTCCAAGTGAGTACGAAGATGACTTGGGTAACAAGGAAAGTTTTAAGCTTTCAGAAAATAGGAATAATATAGCAATCGATAATGATAATAATATATGGGTTGTTGGTAATACTAAAGGTTTCTATAAATGGAATGGCCTAGAATATAAAAAATATAGTATCGAAGATACATATTCAGATAAAAGACAATATGAATCTATAGCAATTGATTCTTCAGATAATATTTGGCTGACTACCAGAGTAATTTTGGCTCATGAACCACCTTATATTAATTATTTTTCAGAGGTATTTAAATATGATGGGACAGATTTTGAAATTGTTATTAAAGATAGCGGTAATTTATCTTTAGGTTTTACAAAAATGTACGTTTCTTCTGATGGAAGAATTTTCATTTTCAGATCGTCAATATTTCAAAATATTATTGAAATTACTCATTCTGGTGCAATTGCTTCACTTACTTTAAAAACCCCTCACTTTATAATTGATTCTACAAGAAATGAGCAAAGATTTGCAAGACTAAACAAAGTTTTTGAATATAAAAATGAATTTTGGTTTGCACTAGGAAGTAATTCTCCACCGGATCCTGGTGTAGTAATTTGGGATGGGGAAGATAAATGGAAAGCATTAAGCGAAGTTAATAATTATAGGAGAAGATACACACTATTCGATGGCTTTATCAATAGTGATTCCCTATTTGCAGATGCTGAAGGGATTGCAGTAGATGCTGAAGGAAAGCTTTGGATAGGTGGTAGAGGTTTTTTAAATTATTTAGATGAAAATGAAAGGCTGGTAGTCCCTGACTTAAGTGACTTTCTAAATAAATCTACTTTCTATAGTCACACTATAATACCAGACAGTGGGAAAGAACCTAATGAAAATCATATTAGGTTTAATAGCTCACCAGACTCCGTAGTTGCAGTTATCAAAGAAATCTTCAACCGTGATTATGTAACCAAACATGAATTTGGTAAGATCAGTGGCTTAGAAGGTTATATTGATGATATAGTGAGTAGTAGTGATGGTAGTTTATGGATTTCTTTTAGTTTTTTAGGAGTTCTGAGATATCAACCTTTGTTGTCAAATGTTGAAGATATAGAATTATCTCAAGTGATAAATATATATCCTCATCCAGTTGTGAATACAGATAAATTAATAAATATTTCCTTTGGAAAGTCTCAGTTCGTATCTAAAATTAATATATTTAATTTGAATGGTAAATTATTACAAAGCAATAATTATGAAACTCAATTACTTGATAAAGTAGAAATTAGATTAGAAGACGATAACTTTATTGCTGGAACATACTTTGCAGCGATTGAGTTAAAAGACAAAACTATATTTAGAAAGTTTTTAATTAAATAGTTCAATAATATAAACATCAAAGCCCATCAGTATTTCTACGTCAGGGCTTTGAAGCGATTATGGGGTAATCGAATAATTTTACTTTTTACTTAACGCACTTTCTCACGTTACTGTGGCCACCACCATTTATTACATTCTGAATCCCATTTTTCTCTAATATACCTTTGGCTACGCCACTTCTTGCCCCACTTTGACAGAAGACAACTACACCTTTCTTACCCTTGAATTTTGATATTTGATTTGGTACTGAGTCCAAAGGAATATTTACTGCACCCTTTACACTACCACCGTTGAATTCCGCAGGACTTCTTACATCAACTAAGTAAGCACCACTTTCTATAGCGCTAATCAACTCTGAGTTATCTTGTTGTCCCATTAGATTTTTGATTAATTGTATCATATTATTTCTCTTATTATTATTAAATTATTGATATACTTTAGTTTGACATACAAAATCTGTTTTTGGAATATTTGTTTTTCCTATTGCATCGAATCCACCTTCAACTTCTGAGAAGTTTCTATACCCTCTGGCTTGCAATATACTTGCAGCTATCATACTCCTGTAACCACCAGCACAATGCACATAGAAATGTTCTTCTGGATTTACATCCTTTATCCAATTATTAATATATGCAAGCGGTTTATTATATGCTTCATCTACGTGCTCGGCCTCGTATTCACTCTCTTTACGGATATCTACTATCTTGTTTTCACCGATTTTTACTTCTTTGGCAAATTGTTCAGGAGTAATTCTATTAACTGTATCTATTTCTCTGTCTTCCCATGCTTCAAATCCACCTTTCAGGTGTCCCAATACATTATCGAAACCGACTCTACTAAGTCTAGTTATGGATTCTTCTTCTCTACCTTTATCTGTAACTAGTAGTATTGGCTGATTGACATCTACTATCATAGAACCTACCCAAGGAGCAAAATCCCCATCTATTCCTATGTTAATGGATTGAGGTATAAATCCTTTTGAAAAGTCACTAGCATCTCTAGTGTCTAAGATTAATGCTCCACTATTCTCAGCAACAGCTTCAAAATCTTCTACAGATAGTGCTGTCATACCCTGATTCAATACTATATCAAAATTTTCATAACCTTTCTTATTCATCGCTACATTCATCCCAAAGTATGCAGGAGGCGGAGTTAATCCATCTGTTACTGCTTTGACAAATGCTTCTTTATTTGGTTGATTAAGAGCATAGTTTACTTTCTTTTGATTGCCGAGTGTGTCAACCGTTTCTGTCATCATATTTTTACCACAAGCCGAACCAGCACCGTGTGCCGGATAAACTATTAAGTCATTCGGCAGAGGTAAAATCTTATTGTTTAAACTGTCGTAAAGCATCCCAGCTAACTCATCTTGAGTCATACTAGCTGCTTTTTGTGCTAGGTCAGGTCTTCCTACATCACCTAGGAAAAGTGTATCACCGCTAAATAGTGCTGTTTCTTTCCCATTCTCGTCTATCAAAAGATATGAAGTACTTTCCATAGTATGACCTGGTGTGTGCAATACCTTGATTTTGATATCTCCCAATTCGAATATTTGATCATCTTTGGCTTCAATAGCTTCAAATTCAGGTTTAGCAGTAGGTCCGTAAATAATCGGAGCTCCTGTTTGTTTACTTAAATCTAAGTGACCACTAACGAAATCTGCATGGAAATGAGTCTCGAATATGTACTTTAGTTTTACATTGTCTTTTTCTAATCTTTCCAAATACGGTTTAGTTTCCCTCAAAGGGTCTATTATAGCCGCCTCTCCTTTTGATGTGATGTAATAAGCACCTTGCGCTAAACATCCTGTGTATATTTGTTCTATGTTCATATAATTAATCTCATTTGTTAATATTCTTATCTAATTATAAATTCCATAAGGAATATAAATACGGCCATCATTATTATAAAATAACCGAATCCTTTTTTCAGTCTTTTACCGTCAACTAATTTACCAATTGTAACACCGACAAAAATCCCTACTATTGTAATGGACGTAAATATGATCAAAAAATTCCAATCTATGTCCAATGTTAGAGCATCGCTTAAGAAAAACCCCAACAATGATTTTAGGGCTATGATAATTAATGATGTTCCAATTGCCTTTTTAATTTCTAAATTTGCTAGTACTACAAGTGCGGGTATTATTAGAAAACCACCTCCAGCACCTACGAAACCAGTTATACCACCAACTACCAAGCCTTCTGCTATTATCAAAGGATAATTGTATTTCTTATCACCCGTACCTCCTTTTCTTTCCTTGTTGGAAAGCATTGAGTATGCAGCCCATACCATCAGTATAGAGAAAACTCCAAACATCAACATTCGTCTAGTAAATATAAATCCCTCTAGACTAAACAATTCCTCTGGTAATGCAGGTACTACATAATGCCTAATAATCCAGACCCCAACGATAGCAGGTGCGCCGAATACAAAAGCCGTTCTCCAATCTACATTGTCGTTCTTACTTTGCCTTAAACCACCAACAAGGGATGATGCTCCGACTACAAACAATGAATACGAAGTTGCAAAAGTCTCGTTCAATGAAAATAAATATGCTAGTATTGGCACTGCAAGTATAGATCCACCTCCACCTATCAATCCAAGAGAGGTTCCTATTACTAACGCCATTACGTATCCAAGTATTTCCATTAATTATCTATTTATCATTTGTTAAAACGTTCATATAATAAGGTAAAAAAAAACTACAGTAAATCGCAGTTATCCATACAATTGAATATCTTCAATAGTTTTCTGTCTGCTATACTATAGTAAACTTGTTTACCATCTTTCGTTGAAACGAGAATCCCATTATCCTTCATTTTGGCTAGATGGTGCGACATCATTGATATCTCACAATCTGTATTGATACTCTCACAAATGGAAGATACTGACAGCGGCTCATGTTTACCCAGTAACTCTAGCACTTCCAATTTTACGGGGTGTGCTATAGTTTTCAAGATTCTGGCTACTTGTTCCAGTCTTTTAGCTTCTATATTTTTTTCAGTATTTTTCATCTTACAAATATACTAACGTTTTAACATATATTCAATTGTAATGTATTGGATATTATTCTTGTTCATCAAACTATAAATAAAAAAAAGCTCGTTCATATTTCTATGAACGAGCTTTGTGTGATCCCTAGGGGACAGCCACCAAGTTTTAGTAATGTCTTGGAAGGTAGCCATAAACGTAACTTACAAGCTAAAATTTACTAAAATACTTTTACATTTATTGTATGTATTTGTTAATATTCTACACCATTTTTACCCAGTGAATACCCAGGAGTTTACCCTTTAATGTTCACATTTCTCTCATTGTTGTATTTATTTGCTGCCTGACCTATTACTTCTTTATCTATAATGAAGTGGATTCCTCTAACATCCTCTCTTAAACCCTTGATTTCTTTTATTAGGGTGTCGTTATTCGGAACACTATTAGCGATTAAATTTAATTGGTCTTGTCTTACTACATATTCAGGAACATCAGTATCACCTGCAAGTATTAATTCGGGTTCAGTTATTGCTCCACCACCAAGACCAGTTGCAAACCTTCTAATTTTGAAATTTTGTTTTCGCAGCTGCTTCATCGTATTTGCATCAGCTAGAGTATCATTACTAAATGTGTTTGCATTTACTCTATCTTGGAAATAATTAGTTACTTGGAATAAACTAATATTATTCGCTGCCATTTTCGGGCCTATTGCCATCATCATATCCGTAAATCTACTAACTGCATTATATAAACTAGCATTCATACCCACTAAAGAAGGCACTAATCTATTTACTATTGATGAGGTTGCTTGATTAAGTATGAATTGCAATTGATCGTCTCTTAATATCCATTCAGTAT
>JBFHKR010000069.1:0-13187 GCA_041595255.1 Chlorobiota bacterium | reverse complement strand
GTTCACCTAAACTCCTCTTGGTTGTTCAGATATTTAACCTGATTAATGATTTACAAATCTAATTATTATAATAATGCTAATCTAATAGCGAAGTCGAAATGTGGTCAGTAAGCGGAGCCGAAATGCGGTCAGTGAGCGAAGTCGAAATGTGGTCAGTGAGCGAAGTCGAACTGCACAGTTATGTAAGTCCTCCCTGTCAAGGGAGGATTTAGGTGGGTTCCACTTGCATTATCCACATACTATTACTATATTTAGCAAGGTCTATTTCAACTGGCTGCGAAAAACACTATGAAAACCATAATAAAAATACTACTCCTACTACTTCCTTCACTTTGTGTAGCACAATACAATGATGCACAATGGATATGGTCTGATTATAAAATGGATTTCAGAAGGAACAATGACTCTGTTGTTGTGTTTCACGGTAGGATGCACATGCTTGATACCCATACAATTGGGATTTATGATATGGTAAATTATAATTATGATAATGGAGATTTATTTTTACATATTAATAGAGATTCGTCTTGGATTAATGATTCTGTATTATCTAGTTTGGAACATACCGATTATTATAATTTTTATGACCCAAGAATAACTGATCCCAATGGTTTTGAGAGTGAAGAATACGGAGTTAGAATGTTCTCAGGTTTTCAACCTTTAGATTCTGAAAATGTCCGTTTATATAGAATATTCTATGAAAGATATAAATATGAAGGAATTCATAGTATTTTAACCTATGATGACATTGCATTAGATAGAAATCAGCAAAGAATAAGACATAAATTCAAATTTGGTATAGATTCCGTGTGGGACTTTACAATTATGCCACATACCGACCCTAGCAAACATTGGATAGTTGGACATAATATTAGAAAACATATAATTCATACTTACCTTGCTGATAAGAATGGTATTGATACTATACCCAAAAGCAGTTTTAATTTAGAAGAAAATGGTTTAGATTTTTCATTTTTTTCTCGACCATACTTTTTTGAATTTAAACCCTCTCCAGATGGTAACAAATTATTAGCTTGCAATTGGGAAGCACTTGGTCCAGAGGTTTACCTATTTACTTTTGATAACAAGAATGGTAAATTAGTTTATGTTACGAAATTCGAATATATTGATGATAGAGTAATCCCTAATTACGACATACTCTTTAATTTCTCTCCAAATTCTAGATATATATACACACAAGCTAATAGTAAATTATTTCAATATGATGTTTCAGAATTAGATCCTATTAGAATAAAAGAATCAGAAACTATAGTTGCTGAATTAGATACAAATTTGAATATTTATAATAGAGGGGGAGATAGTAACATAGGGACAAATCTATTAAATGCTCCTAATGGTAAAATGTATTACAGAAATCCTCAGTTCTCAATGACTCATCCCAATCCTGAGTACGCTTATCAATATTTTTCGATAATTGATAGACCAGATAAAAAAGGAACTAAGGCAGACTTTAAATTAAAAGAATTGCAATTTGATTACCATATTATAGTGCCAGGAGTCGGACCCAGTAAACCTCGCGTAGATGTAATCTGGAATCGTCTTCAAACGTCAACCCAAATGATAGGACGTACAGTCAGCTACTGCGAAGGCGAAGACGCATATTTGAATAATGTATGGGAAGATAGATTTGTTGGTACTAACTTCAAATGGGAGTTACTTAATCTAGAAAGCAATGATACTTTATTAGCAGCCGAGATAAGCAAATACTTCGAAGAAAACCCAGGTATCAAAGACCCTTTCTTTTCTGACGCTAATCACAACTACGAAGGAAAGTATTATATAACTTGGACAGATACTCTAGGTTATTACAGAGAAAGAATAGTAAATCTTTACGTAGATACATTACCAAAGATAGAGATAGTATCAACCAAACTAACTGGCGATTGCGAAAGAGAAAGATATAGATTAGAACCATATAATATAGAAGAAAGATATGAATACAGGTGGAGCACAGGAGAAACCTCACCAATAATAGAAGTCGATAAAGCTGGTGAATACAAGCTATACGTTACTTCTTTCCAAGGATGTATAGATTCGAGTAGTATCGATATACAATTTGAAGATGAAGAGCTATATTTAGAAATACTAGGTGGAAATAAACTATGCTATGGTGGTGAACTCACCTTAAGTGCCAATCAAGATTATGTAAGCTATTTGTGGAACACAGATGAAACTAGCAAGTCGATCGAGATAAATGAAACTGGAAGATACATACTGACAGTAGAAACAAGTAAAGGATGTACTATATCAGACACAGTTGATATTACATACCATCCGAAAGTACAAGCACAACTTAAACCAACACCAACGACTATATGTCAAGGTGACTCTACTTTACTAGAATCCAAGTACGATGTTGCTTATTATAGCTACGATTGGAACACAGGAGCTACAACAAAGAGCATCTATGTTAATAGTACAGGTACATACAAGCTAATAATCACTGACACAAGAACTGGTTGCCTAGACAGTACTGAAATAGCTATCAAGGTAGAAGATAACTTACAACCAACAATCACAGGTGGTGACATCTGTTCTGGAGAATCTGCTACCCTAACCGCATTACCAAACGACCCAAGTTATACCTATAAGTGGAGCAACGGAGAGGAAACACCAGTAATAGTAGTCAACCAAGCAGGAACGTACACCGTTACAGTCAGTAAAGCTGGTTGCGTAGGTACAGCTGAGTATACTGTAAACGAAAGTCCAACACCAGAGTTTGATATATTGGGTGAGGATATTATTTGTAATAATGAAACTGCAACACTATCTTCTAGCAAAGACTTCGCAGAATATTTTTGGTCAACGAATGAGATAACCAAAGAAATAGAAGTTACGGAAGCAGGAACATATACACTAACCGTTACAGATAGTAACGGATGCACAGCAACAGAAACATTCGAAGTAGAAAAATACGAATTGAGTTTTGACATCAGCAAGGGAAGCATTGACTTTGGGAAAGTTTATATTACTGAGAATCCTATGGATTCTGTTACTATTATCAACACAAGTGGTGTAAATGTGGTAATGGATTTAGGGCAACCAATAATGTTATTAGATGGTCAAAGTTATAAGTATAAGAAGACTTTGAAACCAAATGAATTAGGCATATATAATGATACTCACACATTACATGTAATAGAGCCATGTGATACAACAATCACAATTCCTATAACAGCAAGAGTATATACAAAAACTACTATCAGCACAACTGACATATACACTAAAATCGGACAAACAGAAACTGTACCAATCTATTTGGAATGTGAAACTGATTTACCAGCACAAGAGTACACAATAACAACCGAAATAGATAGAACAGCTTTCTTCACAAATGATAGTTATACTATAACTCAGAATCAGCCAATCAATAAGAATATAACAAACATTCATAACCTAACTGGTACGATACTATTATCAAGTGCATTAGAATACGACATCACATTCCCAAGCTATACATTCACTAATCCTTACATAGAAGTGATTGAACAACCTGGGAAGATATACATAGATTCTGTATGCGTGTTTCCATTGCGTAACATTACTACTTTCGACCCAACAACGCTGTCTATAAACCCTAACCCAGCGAGTGAACAAATGAATATAGACATTTCCACAGGTGTACAAGGGACAATGAAACTTGAGTTAGTAGCTACTGATGGTAGAGTGATCTACTCAGATGAATGGACGCAATCGACAAGAACGAAGCAGATGCAGATAAATACTATGAACATTCCTAGTGGGTTATATCAAGTTAGATTGATATCACCTTACGATGCTATTACTAAGAGTGTGGTTGTGGTGGAGTAGTTTGATTTTTGCATTGTAGAGACGTATTGCATACGTCTCAGAACCCTCTTTCATTTGGAGACGTATGCAATACGTCTCTACGAAACTTGGCATTCTGAACAAAACGCAGTGAAGTGCCTGTGCTTAGCAAAGCATCGCCGAAGTAAAGAATCCATGTAATAATAATTCCTTTTTTTTATCCCCCTCTTAGGGCCTGCTAAGCCAAAGGCATGGGTATTTATATAATGACCGTGCATTCGGCTCAGCAACCAGCGGAGATGGACAAACTAATCAATCAAAGTATTGTCAAAGTTCCGAGAATCTAAACCAATTAGGTATAAACAAAGATGTAATAATTACTCGATTATAATTTTGTAGCTTTCTTTATAAATCCATCACTTCTGGATAATTTGTTAGTTGCTTCTTCCTTGGAACAGCTGAGTAAAGACATAACTATTGCTGTTTTTACGTGGTGTCCGCTATCCTCTAGTAATTGCGCAGCAGTATCATAATCTACATCGCAAATAGTCATTATTATTTTTTTTGAACGCTCTTTTAGCTTGGCATTTGTTTGTTTTAAATCAACCATCACGTTGCCGTAAGTTTTTCCCATCCTTATCATAGAGGCGGTTGTAAGCATATTCAGAACCATTTTCTGTGCAGTACCAGATTTCATTCTAGTGGAACCAGAAACTACCTCTGGGCCCACGTTTGGTGAGATTATTACATCTGCTCTTATTCCCATTTCTTGTATAGCTGTATGTCCTGCTGTAGTTACTAATATAGTAAAGCAACCAATGTCTCTAGCTTTTTGTATAGCACCAAGTACATAAGGAGTTCTACCCGATGCTGCTATACCACAGCATATATCTTGTTCTTTTAGACCAGACATCACAACTTCATCGGCACCAGAATGTGGGTCATCCTCGGCACCTTCTTGCGCTACGAACATAGCATCTTTGCCACCAGCTATTCTCCCTTGTACCAAGTCAGGCTCAGAACCAAAGGTAGGAGGGCACTCAGAAGCATCTAGCACACCTAGTCTTCCACTTGTCCCAGCTCCAAAATAGAATAGTCTTCCTCCTCGTTTGAACCTCTCTACAATGCCATCCACAGCAACAGCTATATTGTCTAACTCTAACTCTACTGCTTCGGCTATTAACTTGTCTTGAGAGTTTATAATCTCAAGTATTTCGCGAGTAGTGGCTATGTCAATAATTGACGAAGCAGGATTATTCTGCTCCGTCGATAAAGATGTAATATGTTTAAATAATTCAGATTCTGCCATTAGTCAAGTATTACTTGTTTATTGTCAATTGCTTGATCGTTCATTGCTTCTATTACAGACTCATATTCTCTAGAAATTTCGTTGTTTTTCAATCCATTAATTACATAAGGATCGCTTATCACTACAGTACGAAAAGTAAATGATCGATTAATAGGTATAGTTCCTTCTGGATGAGTGTCAAAATACTCGATTCTAACATTGCCTAAGCTATAAGTAGGGTAAAACTCATTCGAATAAGTAACACCATTGTCATCAGTATATACTTGAGTCTGAGGTAGCTCACTATAAATAGGATTACTTTCAGTACCTATATTCATATATGTAATGAAATAACCATAACTGAGTATATCAGAAGTAATCTCGTTCGCTCTGATTTCCGAATAGAAGTAAGAACCGTCTTGTATCCAATTAGTAGGATTGATTGTATAAACAAATGTAGTATAATCAGATTTGTAAACAGCCGGATGACCGTGATCGTTGTTATAAGTACAAGCCGATAAACCGAGTAGTAAAGCAACAGATAGCAGTAGATATTTCATTTTCATACCTCTTTCAAATTTAGTTTAAAATAGTTACCTATTAAAACGATAAGAATGTAATTTGGTTATAGAATATCTAATAATATTCAAATATTTAGTAATATTATTACGCTAAGATACAATAAAATAAATATTTTAAGTAATAATACCTATTATTTAAAATCTTATATTTATTATTTTGTCTTTGTAAGCTGTCTTATTCATCAAAATACTTTAAAAATGTACGAGAATTTACCCAAAAGAATAGTCTGCCTTACGGAAGAAACAACTGAGACACTTTATAGTATTGGTGCAGAAGAATTAATAGTTGGCATAACTCAATTCGTGAAACGCCCTAAAAGAGCGAGGAAAGAAAAACCTGTTGTTTCTCGTTATATAGATGCCAAAATTGACAAGATACTCGAGTTAGAGCCAGATTTGATTATAGCTTGGTCTGACTTACAAGCTGATATATGTGCTGAACTAATTAAAGCTGGTCAAAATGTTATGTGTTTTAACCACAGGACAATTGCAGGTATATTAATATTCATAGAACAGCTAGGCGCATTAGTAGGCAGGTATGAAGATGCCCTTGCATTTGCTAATAGTATAATCGATAAATTAGAAATAGCAAAGGCAAAAGGCTTAAGTAGAAAACATAAACCTCGAGTATATTTCGAAGAATGGGATGATCCCATAATAACAGGAATATCATGGGTAAGTGAGATAATTGAGCTATGCGGTGGAACAGACGTCTACTCGGATTTCAGTTTCAAATTCCATGCTAAAGATAGAATATTAGATTCGCCTGATAGAGTACTAGAACGTGATGCCGATATTATGCTTGCATCTTGGTGTGGTAAAAAATTTAAAAAAGATACTGTCCTAAACCGAAATGGTTGGGAAAAACTCGCATTTGTAATAGATGATGAGATATACGAATTACCTTCAGAAATTATACTGCAGCCCGGGCCAGCAGCATTAACTGATGGTGTTGATTTACTAATGGAAATATTTGACAAATGGGAATCAAAACAAAAATAATACTATTATTGCTTTCTGCAACTATAGTAACTGCTCAACCTGAAGCACAAACTTGGTACTTTGGGATAGGTGCAGGTATAGACTTCACTTCTGGCAAACCAGAAATGATTTCTGGACCTCTAAAAACAAATGAAGGTTGTAGTATATTTTGCGATAGATTTGGTAAACCTATGTTCTTCACAGATGGACAAACTATCTGGAACCGAGAAAATAAGGTGATGCTAAATGGAACCGGACTTATGGGGCACCCATCCTCTACTCAGTCTGCCGTAGTAGTCGAAATCCCAAGCAATAAAAATCTATACTATGTAATTACAGCCCTAAACGTTGGCCGTAAACAAGGTCTTAACTATTCACTTGTTGATATGAGTTTGGATAATGGACGCGGTGCTGTGGTTAAAAAGAATATAAATCTGCATGATAGAATTCATGAGAAAATTACTGTTTGTGCCACTCCAGACTACAAGACTTATTGGCTAATAGCAACGGAATACGGTAGTAATAATTATTTAGCTTATAAAATAGATGCTACTGGTATTAATACTAATCCAGTTGTATCGCCTATTGGGTCATATAAAGACTCTCTCATTGTAAATAATTATGGATATATAAAAGCATCTCCTAATAGTAGATATATAATCAATGCACATCAGAATAATCATAAACTAGAGCTTTCTAAATTCGACTATAAAACTGGTAAAATAGAGTTGATAGAAGAAATAGAACTAGGCGAAGGATCATTGACTTATGGATTAGAATTTTCGCCGGATAGTAGGATTATATATGTTGGCTCTATATTTCCAGAATCAAAAGTGTACCAGATACTTCACCCTGCATTAGCTGAAGTTGATGATATAGAATTCTACGAATTAGGTGGGTGGTCCACAGAGTACATATTAGGCGCATTGCAATTAGGGCCGGATAAGAGACTCTATATAACGAATGATGCTGATAGTACATTGGGGGTAATTAATTACCCTTGGTTAGTAGGGGATGCGGCTAATTATCAAAAGAAAGCATTGCAAACACTACCGGGTACATATACTACTCGAGGTTTGCCTAACTTCCTGACTAATTATTTCTATGACCCATTACTTTGCGATGACTATCTGTATGATGAGAGAGATGAAGACACTTCGAAAGTTAACCTAGTGCAAGAATTTCCCCCAGATGGTATAGATGTCGGTTACGCAATTAGGTGGATGAAAGGAGCACTCTGGTCAGAAGAAATGATTCCTATTTCTGGTGGGTTTACAGCAGAATTTCAAGTACAGCTTTCAAAAGGAGGCGAAGGTACAGAGATTTCTAATAGAGGAGGTACAGGATTTGCGTTTGTATTGCAGACTAAAAGTGGTTATGAATTAGGGACAGGAACAGATGGTCTTGCTTATGAGGGGTTAGAGAACTCTTTTGTAGTTGAGTTTGATCAGAATAAAGATATTCATGACAACAATGGTAATCATCTTTCTGTTATGGCATCTAGGGGTAAAATAACTACAGACTATAATATAAATGGTATCGATTACACTAACAATATCCCTGAAATAGAGCCAGATGACAATCTTTATAAATGTTTAGTTACTTATCATAATAAACAGCTTAAAGTTTATATTTCACCAGAAAGCTATTATTTACTACCACAGTTGGTAATTAATGACTTTGATATTGAAGAATTTATTGATTTAGATAATGGGAAAGCATATATGGGTATTACTGCTGCTACAACAGAGATATTCCAACAAACAACTTTAAAGTATTTTAGATATTGCTCCGAACCTCTTATAGATGTTGGTACTAGCTCTGTTTCTATCGACAACATAACTGATTACTCTATGCTAATTAGCCCAAATCCAGCGATTGATAATATAGTGATAGATTTAGAAAGGTCTTACGATGTGAAAGAATATAAGATTTACAATCTCAAAGGCGGAATAGTCAAGCAAGAATCTCTCGATTACACAAGGTTACAGAATCTAAAATTAGATGTTGGAAATCTTACTAATGGTGTCTATATTATTAAGTTGGAACTTGAATCCGGTGTAAAAACTGGGAAGTTTATAATTAATAAATAAGACCTAACCAATGAATATTTACAATCGAATTATACTGCTATTTGTAGCTATATCACTTATTGCCTGTGGCAAATCTGAAGAAATACCCGAAGAAAAGATACAAGAAGTTAATGTATATACACACCGTCATTATGATACTGACAAACTACTATTCAAGCAATTTGAGGATGAGACAGGTATCAAAGTCAATGTAATAAATGCAAATGCTGATGAACTAATAACTAGAATGGAAAACGAAGGAGACCAATCACCAGCTGACGTATTAATAACAGTAGACGCAGGCCGATTACACAATGCAAAAGAAAAAGGTTTATTGCAACCTATAGAATCTGATTTATTAAAAAAGAATGTACCTACTCACTTAAAAGATGATGACAATTATTGGTATGGATTAACAAAAAGGGCAAGACTAATAGTTTACTCAAAAGATAGAGTTAAGGATGGTGAGCTGAAAAACTATTGGGATTTGACTAAAGAGAAATATAAAGGAAAAGTTCTTGTTAGAGCTAGTAGCAATATATATAATCAATCACTTCTAGCTTCATTTATAGCTCATTTCCCCGATAGCAACTATGCTGAACAATGGGCTAAAAGCATTGTAAACAATATGGCTCGTACACCAGCGGGTGGTGATAGAGACCAAGTTAAAGCTATTGCTGCTGGTTTAGGAGATATTGCTATTGTTAACTCATATTATATAGGTAATATGATAGAATCTGATGACAAATCAGATAGAGATGCTGTTGCTACTATATCAATATTGTATCCTAATCAAGATGGCAGAGGTACACATATAAACGTATCCGGAGCTGGTGTAGCAAAACACAGTAAAAACAAAGAGAATGCTATTAAATTTATCGAGTTTCTAACATCGAAAAAGGCACAAGGATTATTCTCCGAATCTAATTATGAGTATCCTGTCAATCCTGAAGTGGAAGCCTCTAAGCTATTGAAATCTTGGGGTGTATTCAAAGAAGATGAAATTAATCTATCGAAGCTTGGTGAGTACAACAGTGAAGCCGTAAAACTCTTCAATAAGGTAGGATGGAAATAATTCGTTAAAGTTATCTGAAAAATATTTCATTTATTATTTACTTTTCAATAAAGTATTTGCTAATTTCGTCTTTGAAAAATAGTAAATACTTTTTTTTATTATTAGAGGAAAAAAAATGATAGATTATTCAGAAGAGCTAAGACCTATACAAGGACTTAGTCAAAGTCAGGTACAAGCATCACAAGCCGCTTTCATGCAGAAAGTATATGGTTGGATGGTGGGTGGATTAGGCCTAACAGGTTTACTTGCTTACTATATCTACGATAGTGGGATGTGGATATCATTGGCACCTTACAATCTATTTATAGGTTTAGCAACCCTAGGTCTAGTGTTTTTCCTATCATTCAGAATAGATAAAATAACAGCAACAACTGCTACAGGCATTTTCATTGCTTATGCAGCACTTAATGGATTGTTTTTCTCATCTATTTTCGCTACCTATACGATGGGAGCTATTTATAATGCATTCTTCGTGAGTGCAGGTGCATTTGCAGCACTTAGCGTCTATGGATTTACAACAAAAAAGGATTTATCTGCATTTGGCAAATTCCTGTTTATGGGAGTAGTAGGTATTATATTAGTAACATTGATTAACTCATTTTTTGTGCAAAGTACTATGTTAGAAACTGGAGTTTCTATTCTAGGTGTGCTATTATTTGCTGGATTAACTGCTTATGACACTCAAAGATTAAAAAACATGCACCATTATTATATGCAAAACAATGAACTTGCTCAAAAAGGTGCTGTTATGGGAGCTCTTGCTCTTTATTTAGATTTTATCAATATGTTCTTATTTATGCTTAGATTACTAGGTGGTAGAGACTAATGCACGAGATTGAACCTGCTTTTTTAGTAGAAGCAGAAAAACTATTGCAAGAAGGAAAATCACGCGAAGCTGCGGTATTATGTACTCGGGGGTTAGCCAAATACCCCGAGTATTATACAGCTTATGCGGTGCTTATCCGTGCTTTGGAAGCCATGGGCGACTATGAGCAAATGCAAGAAGTCTATGATAGTGCTCCAAATGTAATTAAGTTTAACATAAAGAATAGCCGGTTAAAGAAAGATACTAGTGTGAAAGTTAGTCAAGAATCTGAAATTGAGAATGATGAAAATACTGTTTCCGAAGAGGACAAGGAAGAAGAAAATAACGAGCCAGACGATATAGTTGAAATCGATACTAACGAACCTGAGTCAGAAGTTATAGATGATGATGAAATAGAATCTGAAGTAGTCGAAGAAGAACAAAACAATGACTTGGAAAAAGAAATTCATCAAGCCATAAGAAACGATGATTTGAACCCTGAAATAGTTTCAGATCTGATTAAAAGTGAAAAATCAGAGCAAGAAGAAATTGATATTAAAGAAACCCTCACTTTAGCAAAAATCTACGAACAACAGGATGCATTCGAAGAAGCTCTGATTATATATAAGCAACTACAAGAAATCACCCCTGATAAATCAAAATATGCTGATAAAATATTAGAATTGCAGACTTTAGTAGACGAAGAAAAGAAATAATCTCAGATAAGCATCCTCTAAAGATAGTAGAATAATTACAATTAAAATTATTTCCACTTTTATCCGTTTTATGCACGTTACAAAAATTCATAAGCACAAGGCAGTTGGTGAAACAAGTAAATACGAACGAGAGTCGAGCCAAATTCATATCTGGCGATGTAGGTAAACAATTATTATTTGGTGCTATTCCGATGACTATTGGGATAGGAGCTGCTATAGGTTTCAACTTTGTGGATACAGTCTTTATAGCCAAGTTAGGAGTAAAACAACTGGCCGCAATTACTTATACTTTCCCCATGGTATTCGTAGTGATTGGTATAGCAATGGGTTTGGGCATAGGAGCTACTGCTGTTATATCCAAAGCTATTGGAGAAGGAGATGAGCATAGAGTAAAGCGATTAGCAACAGATTCTATCATATTAGCACTTATAGTAACTGCAATAACTATTATAATAGGTATAGTCTTCATTGACCAACTCTTTATGTCTATGGGTGCTGACGAATCAACGATGGTATATATACGGGAGTATATGTATATCTGGCTTCCAGGAACTATATTTTTAATTGTTCCAATGGTCGGGAATTATGCTATCAGAGCCACTGGAGATATCAAGACCCCAAGCTATATAATGCTTGTTGCAGTTGCTATAAATATTATACTAGACCCAATCTTTATTTTTGGTTTTGGACCTGTCCCAGCTATGGGAATACAAGGTGCAGCAATAGCAACTCTGATTGGTAGAATAGTTACTCTGGTTGTAGCATTCAGACTACTATATTACAAATATGACATGATAACTTTCGAAGTGCCTACACTAAAAGAGATAATAGCTTCTTGGAAAGAGATACTACACGTAGGACTACCTACAGCTGCAAGTAATATAATATTACCAGCTGGATTTGGTATTATCATAGATTTCACATCTGATTATGGCGAGGCAGCCGTAGCAGCACTAGGTGCCGCATCACGTATAGAATCCTTAGTACTCACTGTATTTATGGCTACAGCGGCTGTACTGAGCCCTTTTATAGGACAGAACTGGGGTGCATTGAAATTCGATAGAATTGATAAAGCTTTCAAGTTGGCAATTACATTTTGTTTCGTCTGGGGAGCAATAATGATTGCTTTTTTCGAATTATTCAAAGAGCCGATATCATGGTTCGTCAAATCTGACCCCGCTGTAGTAGAAGTTATGGTGCTTTACTTGAGTATTACTCCCTTCGCTATGGCTTTTAGAGGAATACTTATGATATGTACAACATCATTGAATGTACTCAAAAGACCATTAGAATCAGCTGCATTGACGATAGGATATATGTTTGTATTCTTTGTCCCGTTAGCTTATTTCGGGTCTAAGTACTTTGGGTTAATTGGTATATTCTGGTCATTAGTAGTTGGTGCAGTAGCTACTGCAATTATTGGTTATTTCACTCTGAAACACAGGTACGGGCAAATAAAAGTCAGAGGGATAGCAGAGCTTGAAGCCAACGATTTGGAAGTAATTGTTGCTGATTAGATCAGCGAAGTGCATTTTGTCTATAGATGTGAAATAAATTAGATTATTCGGTCGTAACATAGCCTCTGATTGACTTGAATTACTTCGTCATTCTGATGGAGAATGAACAAGGCGAGTTCTTCTGAAGAATCTAGGAAGAGAAAATCAACTTTTGTCATTAGGCAGAGGAAATTATATTTAGTCGTGTGATTAATTTATTTACTACACTCTTTACTTCGACTCCGCTATTAGATTAGCATTATTATAATAATTAGATTTGTAAATCATTAATCAGGTTAAATATCTGAACAACCAAGAGGAGTTTAGGTGAACAATTTCGACTTCTAAACTGTAGGGTTTATACTGAGCATCAGTCCTTTACTC
>JBFHKR010000068.1:0-13227 GCA_041595255.1 Chlorobiota bacterium | reverse complement strand
CCCTTGGGAAAGTTTAGATTTGGTCGAACAAATTAAGCGTGAATTAGCTTAATAAGAGAAAAAGTAGATAAATAAATGAAGACACATACCCCGGTATGTGTCTTTTTTTTTAAGTTTAGCACTTTTTCTGAATCACGGATTATTTGGATTAAAGGATTAGCAAGATGTGGTTAAATTTTGCATGAATAACCTTAAACCCACCTAAATCCTCCCTTAAAAAGGGAGGACTTGTATCAAGGTAACTAAGATATTTATGAAGATATTGGGTATTTCCATTGGCTTTAACCAACCGTCAGTAGAATCACTTCCAAATGCTTTGTATTTCAATCATCCGGAACTACACAGAGTAACGTCCAACTAAAAGCCACAGAGTGGCGAAATATCTGTTGCTTAAGAATTCATCAAACCTATCAGCCCCAGCGGGGTTGTATAGTATGGGATTCAAATTCAGTTATATTCATAATACTTTTAATCAGTGATGAAACCCACTACCATCTATTCCCAACCAATCAAAAGCATTAGTAGATAATAGCTTTTTCTTTAGTTCTGGTGAAAAATCACTCACTGATTCTATGAGTTTACCGGGCTCTAGCTCACCTAATGGGAATGGATAATCTGTACCCAATGCTACTTTGTCTTCGCCCATTAAGTCAACTACATATTTTAGCATTTTCTCATCGTGTGTTAGTGAGTCTATGTAGAACTTCCCTAGATATTCACGTGGGTTTATATTATTATCAATAGCACATAGATCAGGTCGCACGTTGAATCCATGCTCAATTCTGCTAATAGTTGCAGGGAAAGAACCACCCGCATGAGCGAATAGCATTTTTAATTTGGGTAGTCTTTCTAGCACTCCCCCGAAAATAACCGAGCAAATAGCTAGTGAAGTCTCGGCAGGCATACCCACTAACCATGGTAGCCAATACTTCTCCATTCGGCTTTTGCCCATCATATCCCAAGGGTGAACGAAAATAGATGCGTCCAACTCTTCGGCTGCTGCAAAAAAGTCGAACAGTTCCTCTGCTGATAAGTTCCAATCATTGATATGAGTACCTATTTCTACACCGGGTAAACCTAGGTCTTTTACGCAGCGTTCCAATTCTTTGATTGCTCGTTTCGGGTCTTGGAGTGGGACAGTTCCTAGCCCTATAAATCTAGTTGGGTGCTTATCGCAAACCCCCTTTATAAAATCATTTTGGTATTTTGAAGTTTCCTCGGCATGCTCTGCTTTAGCCCAATAGTAGAATAGTACAGGTATTGGCGAAATAACTTGTACATCTACATTATGATGATCACAATCATTTATCCTAGCATCCCCATCCCAACAATTATCCTCTATCTCGCGGAAAAATTTAGGCCCTGCCATCATCTTAGCACAACAAGGTTTGTGATGTTCTAAGTGAATGAATTCACCATACCCAAACTTACTATTGTAATCAGGCATATTGGGTGGCATTATATGTGTGTGTACGTCAACTTTTAGTGATTTCTCTCCATTTCCCAAATCTACCATTTATTTCTTCTCCGGTTTTTCCATCACAGTACCACACTTATCACAAGTTCTAGCTTTCTCGTCGTTGAAAAACTCTTCCATCTTTACGGGTAGTTCAGTTACTATATTTTTCATAGCAAATTCTTTTCTAGCAAGCTTATTATTACAATTCTCACAATACCACTCTAGGGCATCTATAGCTTCAGGGTCACGAACTTGTTCTACTACAAGTCCGATAGTATTTGCTGGTCTTTGAGGTGAATGAGGTACTTTTCCAGGTAAGAGAAATATCTCTCCTTCTTTTATATGTATATCTCTAAACTCACCGTCATCTATTATTTTCACAGTGATGTCCCCTTCTACTTGGTAGAAGAACTCAGGGGTTTCATTATAGTGATAGTCTTTACGTCCGTTTGGTCCACCAACTACCATTATTATCATCTCGCCATCCTCATATACTTGTTTGTTACCAACAGGTGGCTTTAGTAAATGACGGTTCTCGTCTATCCATTTCTTGAAATTTATTGGTGGTATTTTAGCTGTTGACATGACTATACTCCGTAAAATAATTTATATTCAATCGATTTTATTTATCATAAATTAGTAAATAATATCTTCATTCTAAAGTATATCTTCAATTGCTTTTATTTTATATATTTTTGTCATTCTGAGCGAAGCGTGAGAATCTCTGACACTCTGCTCCGATTCTTGAGATTGCCACGTCCTCTTCGCTTCGCTCAGATTCCTCGCAATGACAGATTCACGAGATTTTTTAGGTCCTTTCAATTTTCTAAAGTATATCTTCAATTGCTTTTCTTTTTGGGGTCTGTGTGTACTTTCTAGTCCAGAATATTATCAGCGGAGTGAATATAACTGAAGGCAAAATCCATACTATCCAGTTCGGTTCTATGAAGTTGATATTAACTACTAAAAAAGCAGTAAAAGTGGAGATATAAGTACCGACCATCATACCTATGTGTTGCACTAACCACGTCATTCGTGGTATCTCTTTGTTTTTAGTGAGTAAGTAGAATAATTTTAACTGACTATAAACTAATTGTAGAGAGATTAAACCAAATACGACTAGTACTAACTCTAAACTAACTATCATTAGTACTGTATTTATCAATGAAACTATATTTATAATCCAATCGGAAGTTGATGGATTTAATTTCTTATTTCTAATAGCTCGTAAACCAGAATAGTTCATGTAAAGTGAGAATATTCCTATATGAAATAGGAAAGTACTTCCCTTAAAAGACGAAAGTAAAATAGCTGTAAAAGATACAATCACCATAGAAACAAAAAAGTAGAACCCACTTTTCTTGTGAAGCTTTTTACCTTTTCTTGAGCCCATAGAAAATAAACCAAGCAGGAGGGCTAGACCACCAAAAACAATATGTAGTAAGAGCAGCGAACTTGTTAGAATTGACATCAAATTACCTGATAATTGTTGTTAAAATACAATTCAAAAATCGGTATTAGTTAACATCTAGACCAGCTGTAAGGTATGAATAGTAAGCGTAGGGACAAATGGTAAGCAATTTGTGGCGAGTTACAATAGCAATTCTCTATGTGGTAAGCTTCTCTTTGACAAAATCATTGAGCTTTCTCGAAACAGGGACAGGAATATCTGTGAAGTTAAGGTGTAGTTTATAACCTTGAGCGTTCCCACTGACTTTTTTCACATACTGTAAATTCACCAAAAAGCTCTTGTGACACCGAATTATATTCTCATTATTATTGAAGATTAGCTCAACGTTTTTTAGAGTATTCCTAAGTAATGTTACTTCAACTTTCTCTTCTTTCAAAAAGAAAACTTCAATGTAATTATCAGCAGATTTGACAAAAAGCAAGTCCGTGCTGTCAATAATAAGTTCTTCATTCTGATTTTGAGAGTCAATTTTGATAGTAGTCTTAGGGTTAGTATGAGCTAATAGCTTTTGATTGATACCTTCCGATTCTGCTGCAAACTTCTTCGCACTTTTGGATTCCTGATATACTATTATAAAAGTTATAGGGAGGATACTAACCATAAAAGTATAGAATTCGAAAACTAATACATACTTCAAAGAAAGTGTGTTATTATTCAAATAAGATGTGTAGATAGCGTTAGCAAGCCCAATTACTAATATATTTACTATTGTCCAAGTGATTTCTTTCCCAGTATTCCATGACTCTTCATTAAAATAATTTGGGTATAGCGGAGCAATGATAATATTTAGGATAATAATTGCCGCGGTCGTAATCGCCCCATATACAAAGCAGACTTCAACTATTCCACTTCCCATAGTGCTGAGCCCAAATGGCTGAAACGTTAATAAGAATAAAGCCACAAACAATCCGTAAACGAATGACATTTTCAGTTTATCGGCTACTGTTTCTTTTACAATGTAAGGTTGTTTTAGTTTATTCTTTATTCTATTGAGCATTTTATTCTTATTTAGTTTTTGAATTAAATTTAGATTGCCAATGCCTTTGGCTTGGCAAACACCTCCACTTCGCTATGCTCTGTATCCTCGCAATGATAAATTGTTCGCTTTTATACTTGTCATTCCGAGCGAAGCGTGGGAATCTATTTTGTGTTGCTATTTCTCTAAAGATTACCACGTCACTTCGTTCCTCGCAATGATACATTGACACAATTGTCGTTATAACTCACTGTCATTGCGAGAAATATCAGCTTGCTGATATTGCGTGGCAATCTTTAATGACTAATCCCCTACTTCATTCCTAAATCTTCCCATTTAGGATTATTTAATTCGATTAAGTCTATTTTCTTTTGTCGTGACCATGATTTTATCTTTTTTTCATAATTCAATGCAGCTTCGATTGAATCAGTGCTTTCAACATAAACTAACTTATTTATATTATACTTTTTAGTAAAAGATGTAGCATTTCTTCCTGATATATGGTCTTGTAATCTTTGATGTATGTTGCCACTGACACCAGTGTACAACACAGTATTATTTTTATTTGTCATTATATAAACATAGTATGTTTTCAATTTCGAGTCACATTCTTTGTTTGTGTTATTTTTGAGATTGCCACGTCCTTTCAGTCCTCGCAATGACATTGTTCACTTTTATACTTGTCATTCCGAGCAAAGCGTGGGAATCTATTTTGTTATGCTATTTCTCTAAAGATTGCCACGTAACTTCGCTCCTCGCAATAACACATTGTTCACTTTTAGACTTGTCATTCCGAGCGAAGTGTGGGAATCTATTTTGTTATGCTATTTCTCTAAAGATTGCCACGTCACTTCGTTCCTCGCAATGACAATAGCTAACCTATCACTTCACAAATTTAGCAATAATTACATCATCTGCGTTCATAAACTCTAAAGTGTCAATTTCTATTCTATAATTGAATTTTTGTGATAGAACATCGATGTATTCCTTTTCTAATTCGCTTTCAGGGCAAGCCATTTTGGTCATAATTAAATCAGAAATTTTTACTAGTCCATTCTCCCCAACTTCAAATCGACCGTTAAAATTATTACATCTAGTCTGTCCACTTACCATACCGTCAGGATTAAACTTTATAAATGCTGATTTTAATCTTTGAATCCTAATTCCACTTACTGGTTTGCCGCTAATGAATTGCAAATACCAATTTTCGTCAGTCAAATTATTGCTAAACAATTTTCTATATACTATCTCATTATCTTCATCTGATACAAAACTATTATCTTTCAAATTATAGACAGATTTTATCAAATCTTCACCGTCTTTTTGATATAATAGTATAGCTTTTGTTCTTCTATCAAGACTAAAAAAACCTTCATATCTCTCTATATTGGGTTTATCTGAGCCAATATACTCGACTCTCAATTCAAAACTATAATCATCATTTAGAGTTAATCTTTTTTCTATCCGGACACAATCATTGCAATCCTCTATACTTATATAGGTACCCATCCAATAAAGTGAATCGTACTTTTTATAAACCTCTGCACTATCGACGGAGTCATGTTCGCTCTCTTCTTTAGGTGTTCCGCCACAACTAATAAGAATTAGACTCACTACAAATAAAATTGCGATTATGTTTTTCAATGTCATTTGATTATTTAATAATATTCATTATTACTTTCTAGTTGTTCAATCTACAAAAAATGTCTGGATTTGAGTAAATCTACTTACTAAGTAAAACTAAGTCTATTAGTATATTTGCTTAATCATTTTTTAAAAATAATAAAAAGAGTTACGAGATGGGAAAATTTGAAATAACAAAAAGAACTAATGGCGAATTTCAATTCAATTTGAAAGCTGGAAACGGTCAAGTAATACTAACTAGCGAAGGTTACAAAGCAAAGCCTAGCTGCCTGAATGGTATCGAATCAGTTAAGAAAAACTCTCAAGATGATGCAAGATATGATGTGAAAGTTGCTAAAAATGGTAAACACCACTTTAATCTAAAATCTACTAATGGTCAGATAGTTGGCTCTAGCCAAATGTATGCTTCTGAAGATGGTTGTACTAATGGTATCGAATCTGTAAAGAAAAATGCTCCTGATGCTGAAGTAGTTGACAATTCTTAATTGAATATTGAAATACAAATTTAAAAGGGCTGTCAATTTAAGACAGTCTTTTTTTTTTATTTTATAGCGATTATATAATACATATTTATATTTTTGTACCTCATAAAAATGAAGGTTTAGAAAATGTGGAATCAGTCTGGATTAATATTCAAATCTCACCCATGGCACGGAGTGCCTATAGGTGATCAATCACCTCGTATTGTTACGTCTTATATAGAGTTAGTTCCGGGCGACACCGTAAAGTACGAATTAGACAAATACACTGGGTATCTGAAAATAGATAGACCGCAGATATACTCTAGCGTTTGCCCTACTTTGTATGGTATGTTACCACAGACTTATGCTGGTAAGCGTGTAGCTTCGCATTGTAATGAGAAAACAGGAAGAACAGACATAGTCGGCGATGGTGATCCTCTGGATATATGTGTTATCACAGAGAGAATAGTGCCTTACGGTGATATATTAGTTAACTGCCGTCCGATAGGTGGGATGCGGATGATAGACCATGGTGAAGCTGACGATAAGATAATAGCTGTGATGAATGATGATTTGGTATATGATGAACGTAATGACATATCCAAAATCCCAGAATCTATAATCAGAAGATTAAAGCACTACTTCCTTACTTACAAACAAAATCCAGATGAAAAAGATCAAAATAATGTCGAGATTACTGATATTTATGGTAGAGAAGAGGCTTACGAAATAATCCGACTAGGTAGAGAAGATTATAATGAGAAATACCCAGGTCTTTCTGTTACATCTGCATCTACTAGACCGGATGTAGAGTTCGATTAAATTTTGTCTTATATTAAGTTTCCAAATTAATAGTCAATTAACTCTTAAATTCTTATTTTTGCTATTAGTAATTACTATATATTAGCATAAAATATGAAAACAATACTGATAACAGGTGCAGCCGGTTTTTTAGGTTCGCACCTATCTGATAGATTTATTGCCGAAGGATTCAAAGTTATAGGTGTCGATAACCTACTAACAGGTGACACGGACAATATTGCTCATCTATTTGGCAACCCAAATTTCAAATTCGTTCACCACGATATAACCGAATACAATTTCTTTGCAGAAGATATTGACTATATTTTGCACTTCGCTTCACCTGCATCTCCTATAGACTATCTGAAGCTACCAATCCAAACTCTGAAAGTTGGATCATTAGGTACACATAAGATATTAGGCCTTGCAAAAGAAAAAGGTGCAAGGTACTTGCTTGCTAGTACAAGTGAAGTTTATGGTGATCCACTAATCCATCCTCAAACAGAAGATTATTGGGGCAATGTAAACCCTGTTGGCTCCAGAGGTGTTTACGACGAAGCTAAGAGATTTTCGGAAGCAATGACAATGGCTTATCACCAATATCACGGTGTTGAAACTAGAATTATTCGAATATTTAATACTTACGGTCCTCGCATGAGGCTACATGATGGTAGAGCTATACCTAACTTCATTCGTCAAGCACTTAAAGGCGAACCGGTTACTGTTTACGGAGATGGCTCTCAAACTAGATCAGTTTGCTACGTAGATGATTTGGTAGAGGGTATTTATAGATTACTTATGTCAGATGAAGTTTATCCTGTTAACATCGGAAACCCAAGTGAACTGACTATGTTAGATTTGGCAAAAGAGATCATTGAGCTTACTGGCTCCGACTCTAAGATAGTATTCGAAGATTTACCGCAAGATGATCCTAAGATAAGACAACCAGATATCACACGCGCAAAAGAGATACTTGGTTGGTCACCTAAAGTAGATAGAAAAGAAGGGTTAGAAAAGACAATTGCAGATTTCAGAAAGAGATTATCGTAAGGATAAATCAAGCAATTTTTATATATTGATAATCAAATAAAACAACAATCAGAGAAATATTATGAAAAATTTAATAACAGCATTATTCTTTTTGATGAGCGTCTCTCTATTTGCTCAGACTGAAGGTTTCATCCAAACTGCTTATAATGCTATTAAAACAAAAGATTACGATAAAGCATTGACTTATTATAACAAAGCAATCGATAAGGCTGACAATTATGCGCCTACATTCTATGGACGTGGATTAGCTTATTTCTATAAAAAAGAATTTAGTAATGCAATAAAGGATTTTAATAAAGCAATTTCCTTAGATCCTAACTACTTCGAAGCTTATTATGGTCGTGGACTATCAGAAATAGAAGAAGGTAATTTGCAATCAGCTATCCAGAGTTTCACCAAAACTCTCTCTATAAGTAATGAATACCCTGAGGCATATTATGCTCGTGGTAATTCGTACTATTTCTTAGAAAGTTGGGACAAAGCATTGATGGATTATAATAGAGCAATCGAATTGCAACCTGGTTATGCAATGCCTTATTATGCTCGTGGTGCTGTGCACAAACTTAATAAGAGAAATGACGCTGCTCTTAAAGACTTTGAGAAGTTTCTAGAAATCAATGGTAATAAAGGCCCTTTGGCATCGGAAGTAAATAGACTAATAGAAGAAATACAGAATCCGGTAGAAGAATGATAAAAGCGATAGGTTGGACTTTGATATTAGCATTCCTTTCGATAAATAATATTTATTCTCAAGGAAGAGTTACTGGAAATTTTGTTATGGAAGGGCAATATTATCAACAAGATAGCTCGATTGGTACAACCGAATTTCCGGAGCAGATGGCTGCTCAAGGTTTTTTAAATGTAAGATATCACATTGAAGATTTTGAATTTGGTATCCGATACGAAGCTTATAGACCTCCTTTATTAGGTATTGATTCTAGATTTGAGAATAGCGGATTTCCATTTATATATGGTACATATCGTTCTGATTTGCTAGACGTAACTGCTGGAAATTTCTATGAGCAATTTGGTTCAGGACTTATACTACGTACTTATGAAGAAAAGGCCTTAGGTGTAGATAACTCACTCAACGGAGTTAGGGTGAACTTACGCCCAGATGATGGAGTAGAACTAACTGCATTAATGGGGACTATGCGTAATTTTTGGACCCAAAGTGACGGAATAATCAGAGGTGCTAAAGGTAAAGTTTATCTTGACCAATACACAGATTTTTTTGGAGACAATGGAGTCTCGTTAGAAGGTGGTATAGTAAGTAAATATGAGGAAGATCAAGAAAATACTTATAATCTACCTGAAAATGTATTTGCTTATTATTTAAGAAGTTCATTCATAGCGAATAGCTTCAGTTTAGATGCGGAATACTCTTATAAGATTAATGATCCTTCTGCAGTAAATAATTTCTCATATAATGTTGGACAAGGTCTTTTATTAAGTGGTTCTTATTACACTGATGGTTTAGGTATATCGTTGGATTTCCATAGATCAGATAATATGGATTTCCGTGCTGAACGCTCAGCAACAGGTAATATAATGAATATGAATTTCATTCCACCTTTATCAAAGCAACATACATATAGGTTGACATCACTCTATCCTTATGCAACGCAATTAGTAGGTGAAATTGGAATACAGGCGGATGTAACTTACAAATTCGAAGAAGGCTCAGCACTTGGTGGATCACATGGTACTACGGTTTCTGTTAACTATAGCAGAATACATGGTATTGACTCCAATAAAGTTAATGACTTTACTTATACATCTGATTTTTTTACATTTGGTGAAAGACTATTCTATCAAGATTTGAATTTTGAAATATCAAAAAGATGGTCTGATGATTTGAAAACTAACGCTAGTTTTATGACACAGATATATGATAAAGATGTTGCCGAAAACGGTTGGGCTCCAATTATTGGTAAAGTAACATCAAATATAGCTATACTTGATGTTACCTATAGATTGTCTGAGACTTATGCACTTAAGATGGATTTGGAACATTTGTGGGCATCACAAGACAGTGTCTTGAAGACAGCTGATTTCGTAAACGGGAATTGGGTGATGGCGTTATTTGAGCTTACTATTAGCCCTCATTACTATATCTCATTCTCAGATGAATTTAACTATGGAAACAAATTTGTTGATCATCAAGTACATTATTATATGGGTTCATTCGCCTATGTAACTGGTGGTACTAGGATGCAAATGAGTTATGGCCGTCAACGCTCGGGGATAATATGCGTAGGTGGTGTTTGTAGGTTTGTACCTGCATCCAATGGACTATATTTTACAGTATCAACTACTTTTTAGGTGTTTATATGAAAAAAATAATTTTATTACTTGCTTTAGGGTTGATCGCAGTTAGTTGCGATGTAGTAGATGAACCTTATTTGCAAAACGAAAAAACGATTGGCGATTTCAAAAAGAAAGTAATACTACTAGATTTTACTGCTATCAACTGCGTTTATTGCCCAAATGCTAATAAAGTATCGAGTGATTTAGCTAAATCTTACGGCGAAGATAATGTAATCCTATTTGGTGCTCACGCTAGCACACTAGCAGACCCCAAAAAACCTGAAGATGTGGATATGCGCTCTGAAACTAGTGCTGAACTATTTTCTAAGTTTGCCACACCTACAACTGGATTGCCGATTGGTATGATTAATCAAAAGTTAAAAGACGGCGTTAGACTTATGAACTTTGGTCTTTGGGATAAACAGATAATTGACGAGTCTTTCCTAGAACCAGATCTAGATATAAACATGCAATTAACATACAACGAGACAGATAGTACCGTTAGTATAAGCATTGTTTGTGACTATGATAAAAAAGGTACTGAAGATGATAATCTATGTATCTACGTAACAGAAGACAGCATAGTAAGCCCTCAAAAGAATAATAATGAAGTGATTCCAGATTATGTCCATAATCATGTTTTGCGTGGCTCAGTAACTGGAACTTTTGGAGAACGACTTAAAGCAGGTGGAGCTGATGCTGGCGAGAAAATCACGAAAGAATACACTTATAAAATTCCAGTTGGATTCAGACATAACAAATTACGATTCGTAGCTTTCGTACAAGATGTAAAATCATATTATATAAAGCAAGCGACAGCTGAGCATCTACATGAGTGATAGTAACCAAGATTGGGTGTTGGCTTACACTACCTCTGACGAGATAGAGGCATTGCTGATAAAAGGTATGCTTGAGAATGTAGAAATAGCAGCTCAAGTACTATCGCAAATAGATACTACTCGCCAATTCAACGTTGGTGGACTAGCCATAGCTAAGATATACGTTCTTAGAGAAGACTACGAAACTGCTAAAGTACTAATAGAAGCGAATGAGTGGAAAGAGGTGTGAAAAAGCGCAACTAGCAGTAAGATTATAAAGAAAAAGCCGAGTTTGTACTCGGCTTTTTTATTGCTATTTGTGGTCGGTGAGGACTTGGTATGAATCTCTGAAAACACCATCTCTTGCTTGTCTTATTTTATAATTACCAATGTCATTTATTGTTGTGAATTCAATACTGTTGAAAGTTGTTTTTATTTCAGATTCACCGTCTTTCGATAAAGTTTCATTAATTCTTAAATCTATTCGTGTTATAAAGGAATTGTACTTTTGATTTTTGTACATTACCTCTTCTCTCCCTACTAATGAACCAGTTAACTTAAAACTGAGTTTAAGATTTGTACCATCTTCAAATGTCGTATCTTTATTAATATCTACTGATGTCCATTCCTTATTTTTAAAATCAATATATTTCACCCATAAATTCCTAAACTCAGTGAAATTCTCAGCTAAATCTTCATACAATTCATCATAATAAATATAATATCCGCTTTCATCAGTCAAGGCATATATAAAATCACTATTGTTAGGTAAATCACCAACATCAATAGAATAATATTTTAAACAATCTTTCCCTCCAACAGTACTTGGTGATAATGTATGCTCTTCAATTTTTTTATATGTGTATTCAACACCCTCATCTAGGTCAATTATGTCGTAATACCATACATTTCCATCATTAATAGTGAAGTAAGGAAGTGAAGTTTCAGAAGGTCCCGTAGAATCATCGCTACAAGACGTAGTTAGAGCAAATGCTAGAATCAATAGCAATAGTTGAGTTGTATATTTCATATTAATTCCCCTGTGAGTTTGTAATAAAAAACCAATATAATAAATTTTTAGAATTGGACTTTATTGTCAGTTAATTATTCTTCAAATCGAATCTTAACTAGTCGCAATCCTTGTATCTCTTTCTCCTCTTCTAGGGTTTGAAATCCTAATTTTTGGTAGAATTCTAAGGGTGATTTATAAGGTTTACTATCTTGTTTCTTATGACTTTGTGATATAATTACCCAGCCATTTAGGACAGAGTTATTCTTTTTCGCTAGGTTTATTAATTCAATACCCAGTCCTTTTTTCTGATGCTCACTACTTATAACTATTGCAAAGTTTCTCTCTTGATCTCGGATAAAATCAAAGTACCAAGCTATAATATTACCCGAATCATCATAGACAAAAGTATGATTTTGGTCAGTTAGTTTATTCAAATATTGCTCTGTATCAGCTATAGTTTCATGAAGTATATTGATTGGATATTCGCTATTCCAAAGCAATCTAATAGCTTCTTTCTGATTTGAGTTTAGTGTTTTTGTAGATTCGAATCTATACATTGGGGAGGAGATATAAAGAATATCTCCTCTTCACTTAATAAGTAACGAGGAGATATTTATACGTTTTAAATACTATTTACCGACTTGCGAATGAGCCGCAATTTTTACTATCACACCTTTTTGCTTACCATTAATAACTTTAGCTTTCTTAAGTGTATTTGTCCAATGTGAAATACAACTAACAAATCCACCGTGATTATTAAAATTATCTTCAAAGCAGTGTAGAAGTGAACAGTTAAAAGACTCACCTAAAGCTTCTTCGATAGCTTCTATTTCTTCGTCAGTGAATAAAGCTTTTACCTCATCAGCAAAATCTGCCCAAGCTGTATTAGTTAATTCACAATCTGGAGGATCTACAACGACTGCAATTAATGAAACATCAGAGCCAGTGCTTTTGTCTGGGTGAGTCGGAGTGTTATCACAAGAAGTGATGAAAAGTCCAAGGCTTACGATTATTAGTAATATATTTTTCAATACATACTCCTTTTTATAAATTTGAAATATTTAATAATCAAAATCTAAAAAACAATCATATTTATTCAAAGTTTAATAAAGCTTTTATTAATTTTAACTTAATACTTAAATAACGATTTATACACCTTTGTTCTATTTTTGAAAGTGACTTCTAAAATATAATTTCCATTAATTAGATTTGAGACATCCAATCT
>JBFHKR010000067.1:0-13351 GCA_041595255.1 Chlorobiota bacterium | reverse complement strand
GCTTATGACATGGAAGGGAGATTGCTCCTAACTCACGGTATAAACGATAGCAGAGTCCCAATAGAGGGTAGCCGATTTATGGCAGACAGTTTACGTAAATATAAGAAAGACGTTACGCTCCAAGAATACGAAGGAATGGGACACCACATAAAAGGACTAGAAAACAGCGTCCGACAATACAAAACGTGGTTTGATTTCATCCAAGATGATGGAAAGACAGAAGAAAAGAAATAAGAAAGTTTAGTTTAGAAAAGGAGCCGAGTGGCTCCTTTTTTTATGGATAGATAAATGGAATTTGATATATTTGGTTAAATAAATCCCGACTTCCATATAATATGGACAGCCGATGGGAAAATAGACACTATGATAAAATGGGTGTATGTACCTGATAAAACTAATCATTCTATCATGTTAGAATATAAAATAATAACTTCATATTACTATGACGGTATGGGGAACAAAGTTATAACTCTAACAAAAGTGGTGGTAAGACTAAAAGTAATGGTGGGCTTGATACTCCACTTGCACCTGCGAAGAAATGAGTTGTTAATCTTAAAAGTAGGGGATAATTAATATATGGTAAAATCAGAAGAAGTTCCTAAAAACTTTAATAAAATATATATACTACAAAGTATAAATATTTTATTACTAATAACAACATTTCATTCCTATGATTTGTTTTATCTCTTATTTGGGTATCCTAATTTTTTTTTAGAGGATATTAATTCAATTAAGCGATATGAAATGGTTCTTTTTAGACAAATAACTGAAAAAGTAAGACCATTTGTCTTAATTACTTTTATTCTCAAATTCTTTTTTAATCTTCATCTTCTTAAGAAGTTTAAGAAGTTTAAGAAACTGGCTAGTAAATTTACTATTATATATTGGATAAACATTCTTATATTCTTATTTTATATTTTAGTTATCATCGCCAATATTTTAAATTTAATTACACCTAGTGGGTTACTAGGATAATTGTCTCGGAGTTCATGTATGCCCTAAACGACTACGGTGCTAGCCCACCACCAATAGCGAGGATACCAACAGCGATGAGAGACACACTTTTAATGAATGGTGTAGGTGGTACTTACCAAACGCAACAAAGAATACCAGATTTCCGTAGATATGAGATAAAGGACCACTTAGGAAACGTAAGGACAGTGATAGCAGACTATAAGAACCCAGACCCGACCTATACTTCGAGTCCAATACAGTTTTGGAGATACTTTGCTGACGTGAGGAATATAAGCAATATGTACCCTTACGGTAAGTTGTATGGCACCAACGCAATCTACAACGCAGAAGATGACTACCGCTATGGCTTCAACGGAATGGAGAAGGCCAAAGAGGTAGATGACAATACTCTTACTTCCAAATATAGAAATGCAGATTTAGAAACAGGCAATTGGTGGTCAAGAGACCCCAAAGAATCAGAAGCTCCTTCCAAAAGTCCATATATAATGATGGGAAATAACCCTATTGTAATGATTGATCCGAATGGAGACAAAGAGTATGCAACATTAGAAACATACCAATTTCTGACGGGATATACTAGCCTAGGTCCAAATGACTGGCTTAGAAGAGATAGGGAGATAATGAACGAAGTATTTACAAATGCTTGTGAGTATAACTTATTAAATCGACTTTCTTCTGATTATACAGAAATTAATCAAAGATATTCATTCTATAAATGGTTTAGTGAATACACTAATGAATTAGGGTTTGAAACACGATGGGCTGGTGCTGCTTATTTAGTTGCCTATGATGTAGAATATTTAACTAAATGGTATGCTATAGATTTTGGTGCCTCTGATAAAGTACTTTCAAAATTTGCAAATGAAGGTAATGAAGCAATATTTGTTGATGTATTTCCAAAATTAAGAAATTTATATATGAGCCGAGGGTTAATAGGTGAAGAAGCAGAAAATTGGGATAATATTACTTTGGCAGAGGAACAAAATTTGGTACAACCATTATACATTGGATTACCGCTTGAAAGTAAAGAACTACTTGCAAAAATAATATATGGAAATCATTGGACAAGTCCCGTTAGTGGAATATTTACATTGGCAAAAAAATTTCCAGCACATTATGAACTCTTTACTGTAAGTGATAGATGGAAATATGGTATGGACAATATGTTTTATGATTTTAGATTGTTCACAATGCCTGATGTAAGTGATTACTACAAAAATGGAGGTTCTTCACCAAAATCAGGTAGTGGTGGAGGGAAACTTGATACACCACTTGAACCTGCGGGTAAATAGTATAATTGTGTATGTGCTATATTAATAACTTAATTCAAATAATGGTGGCATTGTGGGGAAAATTGAAAATATAAGAAAAAAGCAAATTAATCGAATAGCTATTTATACTTTTTTTAATATATTAAACTTTATAATAGTATATTTATCAAGATCGATTGCATTTTTTATTTTGGGTTATAATAAATTTATATTTAATGATGTAAATACTATCCCAAATGGAGATCAATACATTTATTCTAGAGCATTTCAAGAATCAAGGGAAATTGTTGTTCATATAGCTTTATTCTATATAATTACATGTATTACACTTTTTATTCTAATTATAATGAATTCATATTTTGATGGTAAATTTAAAATCTTAAATGGATGGCATTCAATTTTATTATTATTAAATTTATTTTTCGTTGGTATTGCATTATTACTTATAATATTCTTCAGATATTAATATAACTTTCACTTATTGAAGTACTACATGTTTGTGAAAAACATAAGCAATATGTACCCTTATGGTAAGAGCTACGGCACTAACGCCATCTACAACGCCGCTGAGGATTACCGCTATGGCTTCAATGAGATGGAGAAGGAGCGATTCCCCTCTTTAAGCGTAGCGAAAGAGGGGTGGACTGCGAAGCAGGACGGGGTGTTAAATTATTAAAACCAATACAATATGAGCAGCTATAAATTCAAACAAAAAATAATAAATCTACCTTCAAACCCTCAACTAAAACAAAGAGCAAGAGAACTTCGTAAACAAGGAATACTATCAGAAGTAATTTTCTGGAATGAAGTTAAACGAAAGAAAATACTTGATCTAGACTTCGACAGACAGAAAATAATAGGAAATTACATAGTTGATTTTTATATTAAAAAACTTGGGATTGTAATTGAGATAGATGGTATAAGCCACAATGAAAAATTGCAAGAAGACGAGATTAGAGACAACTATTTAAAAAGTCTTGGTTTGACAGTTATAAGATATTCTGATTTAGAAGTAAAGCATAATCTGGATAATGTAATCCGGGATTTAAAGAATCATATAATAACAAATTTTGTGGATATGTAAATACCCCGTCAGACTCACTGCGTGTGTCTGCCACCCCTTTTAAAAAAGGGGAATTTCAACAACCATAATAACAAAAAGCCCTTCCGAACTAAATCGGAAGGGCTAGATAAAAAAATAATGGTAAAAGCTAATAATTACTGATATCTACTCTTGTTGCTTTCGTAATATGTTCTATGTGTCAATTCCTTTGGATTTGATATATAAAACAACCTTAAACCACTTTGATTAGTAAAGCTCGCTTTTCTTTCGTCACTAATCTTTATAAAATCGTCTTGAACTATTTTTAATTCATTCAACTCAGCCTCACCTGATAACACGTAGAATGAATGGTATCTATCAGAGTTCAGTTTTAATTCGAAATCTGATTTAGCAGTAATCTCTTGTATTTCTACGCCCTCACTTACTAATTCTATGGGTGAATTATTCCCAATCATAATCTTAGTTGAATAGCTATCATTCTCTACTACATTGAAAACGCTTTTTTTATAATCTGCATACTCAGCTTTATTTTTGAGCGTTACCTGAATGTCAGGATTAAACCATATCTGAAATATACTAGCTCCAGGGTTCATTTTTTCAGCGTGATATATTCCACTTCCGGATTTTATAACCTGCACATCACCTTTACTCAATGGAAACCACTTATTGTTATGATTGTCATAATGCTCTATATCACCTTCCAATACGAATGATAATATCTCGAATGCTTGATGAGGATGCTCACCTATTGTACTGCCGTTCACAGTATCTGCTTTCGCCCAATAAAATAGGTTTGAATATGGATGACTACCGCCACCTCCATTTTGAGGAAAGCCAATCGGTTTGTTTTCGACTATCGCCCCACCGTTGAACTCGCCATAACCCTGCTCTGCTTTGCTGTACTTTTCTATTGCCATAACTAACTCCAGTGTAACAAATTTTGTCTTTGCTAAGACGATGCTATTATATTCATATTTTAGTTGTTATGACAACCGTCTCCATACTAACACTGTTTTATCTAAACCTGTAGTTTTTGCTATTTCTTTAGCTTCTAAGTGAAGAAAATCCCCTTCGAATCGGTAGTAGCGCTTTACTTTATGGCCTATCCAATTAGGGAATAAACTCTGTAGAACATTATGAATAACGTAACCATCCTTCACCTCATAAGTCCCGAAGTAAGCTATATAAGTGGTGAATGCTTCTTGTGCTTCTTGCTCAGTAGCATTTCTAAAATTAAAATCAGTTAAAGTTTTTCGCTTTTTAACACCCAACTGAGCTGAAACATGTTTGTCGGTATATATTATCATTCCTTTTACATCTTCTCCCCACGGGTGTATTTTGGAGCCATCTACTCGGATACTATATTTTTCTATTAGCTCGTATGTGCCTTGGAATTGGTTCATTTCCTATCACCCTCAAACAACTCAATCGTATAATCCAGTAATTCAATATCACCTGCATTGCCATGGCCTGGTATAACTACTTTAGCATTCGGATATTTATGTTTTACTTTAGAGACAGTATTAGACCACTCCTTGACATCAGCATCGGCTAGATTTCCTTTCGTAGCGCCTACTTCTTTAACGAGGCAACCACCGAAAATTGATTCATCTTTTTGGTAATATGCAGTCACATTATCTACTGTGTGACCAGCTCCGCTATACTCTATATTTACAGCATTGTCTGCAATATTAAGTGTCAATTCATTATCAAAAGTCAAGAACTCATATCCGATATATTGGTCATCTTTTTCTAATATAGCTAATGTTCTATTCGAAATATATATGGGAATTTCTTCTTTTTTGAACTCACTGAGTCCACCAACACAATCTTCGTGGAAGTGTGTTGGTACTATTCCTATTATTTTTACTCCGTTGCTAATTAGATGCTCGATTAAAAGTTTAGCGCTTTCATTGTCTACCGGCGTGTCGAAAATTAGAGCTTCGCTGTCATCTATTATTATCATTCCGTTACAAGCAACTTTGCCCCAACTTTCTGTTTGCAAATATGATATATGCTGATAAGTGTGTTCTGAAAGTTTGATTATTTTTAGATCTTCGGAATCAGTTTCCAATTCAACCGCTGATATAATAGTTGTTGTAGAAATAATTGCAAGTAAGCTAAAAATGATTGAAAATATTCTTAAATTATACATAATAAAAATAGATGAATTGTTATTCACTAAGTTAATAAATCAGAAGTACAACAACAACATTTAAAATTCGAAATTTTCTTCATAAACAACCAAACAATTCCGCATTCTTTTCGTAATATGTTCAGTAAAAATAGATAATAAATATGTTCAATTATAAAATTGATGAAAAATGACTGATATACAAGAATTAAACGACCGAATCCAGCAAGAAAGTGGATTTATTGACTTGCTCATGATGGAAATGAGTAAAGTGATAGTCGGACAAAAATATATGGTAGAAAGACTCCTTATAGGATTACTTTCTAATGGGCACGTATTGCTAGAGGGTGTGCCAGGATTGGCCAAGACACTTGCTATCAATACTCTTTCTAATGCGATTGATGGGGAGTTCTCACGTATCCAATTTACCCCTGATTTGTTACCTGCTGACGTAGTTGGTACTATGATATATAATCAAGGAGAACAAAAATTCCACGTACGTAAAGGACCAGTATTTGCTAATTTTGTTCTTGCTGATGAGATTAACCGTGCTCCTGCTAAAGTGCAAAGTGCTTTGCTAGAGGCGATGCAAGAGAGACAAGTTACAATTGGCGATAATACTTTTCCTCTAAAAGAACCATTCTTAGTATTAGCTACACAAAATCCACTGGAGCAAGAAGGTACATACCCGCTACCAGAAGCTCAAGTTGATCGTTTTATGTTGAAACTAGTAGTAGGTTACCCTACGAAAGAAGAAGAAAGACAAATCCTTAGAATGAACCTTGAGAAATCTTTCCCAAGAGTTTCTAAGATATTGAGCCCTGATGATATTATCAAAGCTCGTGATGTAGTAAAAGAAGTTTATATGGATGAGAAAATCGAGAAATACATAATGGATATTGTATTTGCTACTCGATATCCAGAGGAATATAAACTTGGCGAATTGAAAGACCTTATCTCATTCGGTGGTTCTCCGCGTGCTACAATTTCACTAGCAAAAGCGGCTAAAGCTTATGCCTTTATCAAGAGACGTGGTTATGTGTTACCAGAAGATATAAGAGCAGTTGCTCTAGATGTACTTCGTCATAGAGTAGGTATAACTTATGAAGCTGAAGCAGAAAATTTAACATCTGAAGATATAGTAAACAAGATTATTGATAACATAGAAGTACCATAGATCGTGGAAACTCAAGAGCTAATAAAAAAAGTAAGAAAGATAGAGATAAAAACTCGAGGTCTTTCTAATCAATTATTCTCTGGTGAGTATCATACAGCTTTCAAAGGTCGGGGTATGGCTTTCAGCGAAGTTCGTGAGTACCAATCAGGAGATGATGTTCGTCTTATAGATTGGAACGTAACGGCTCGTTCCGGAGATGCCTATATCAAGATATTCGAAGAGGAAAGAGAACTAACGACTATGCTATTGGTAGATGTCTCAGGGTCTAAAATATTTGGGACAGGTGACCAATCTAAGAAAGACTTAATTACTGAGCTTTCTGCCGTTTTATCTTTTTCAGCTATTCAGAATAATGATAAAGTTGGGGTTATATTTTTCTCTGATAAAGTAGAGAAATATATCCCTCCTAAGAAAGGCAAATCTCATATTCTACGTATTATAAGAGAATTGATCGAATTTGAACCTGAATCGAAAAAGACTAATATTGGCGCAGCATTAGAATTCTTTACTAGTGTTGTAAAGAAAAGAGCAATAGTATTTCTGATGTCTGATTTTATTAGCCCTGAATTCGACAATCCTCTAAGAATAGTTGCTAAGAGACATGATCTAATAGCTGTAAAATTGTTCGATGACAAAGAATATCACTTACCAAATATTGGTCTAATCAATATAGAAGACTCAGAAACTGGAAAAACTATGTGGGTAGATACTTCAGATAAGAAAACAATCGCTAAATTTGAAAAAGAGCGAAGTGAGTATAATTCTAATTTGGAAAGTTTACTTATGAAAAATAAAGTAGATATTATAAATCTGAAGACAGATGATTCATATATAATACCACTACGCCAATTTTTCAAAAAACGTGAAAGTCGGAGATAGATTATGAGAAAAATTGCTACTGTATTGCTTGCTGTTACTACTATCGCTGTTGCTTATTATTTTATGGATTTGACTCCAGATAATAAAAATGATGAGCAAACAGAGTTCACTAAAAAGTACGAACAATGGTTACTCGATAGATACAAAGACCCAGTTACTGGTAAAATACCTGATAATATCAGGCATTTAGAGTTGCAATTTGCTCAAGAAATGAAGAAAAATGATCCCCGATTCAAAAAGTACGGAAGTGTACAAAGTCTTAATGAATGGACAAGTCGTGGTCCGTACTTTATAGGTGGTAGAACTCGCGCATTAGCATTTGATATAAATGATGAGAATAGAATCTTAGCTGGTGGAGTTGATGCAGGTGTTATTCTATCAACTGATGGTGGTAAAACTTGGAGTAAGAAAACAAAGAATAATCAACTGCCTTCTATAACTACTATAGATCAAGATAAAAGACCGGGTAAACAACATATCTGGTACCACGGTACTGGAGAGCGTCTTGGCTCACGATCATTAGGTAACGGTGTTTATAAATCAACTGACAATGGTGAGTCTTGGTTCCAACTGTCTTCTACAACAGAACGTTCTTCAGGCACTTGGGATAATGCATTTGATTTCGTTTATCGAATTAGAACTAATCCCAACGCTCCTGAAAATAGAGATGAAGTTTATGCCGCGCTTGCTTTGGGTGGAATTTATCGATCTATTGATGGTGGTACTACTTGGAGTCCTGTTATTGGAAATGGAATATCTAATAATTCTAGTTTTTACTCTGATATAGAAGTGACTTCCACTGGTATTTTCTATGCTGCTCTATCTTCTAACGGAGGTAACAATTTCCCCTCAACTGTAAAAGGAATATATAGATCAATAGATGGCAGAACTTGGACTAATATCACTCCGGATAATTTCCCAGAAAGATATAACAGAATTGCTATTGGTATTGATCCACAAAATGAAAATAAAGTATATTTTGTAGGTGAAACGCCGGGCTATGGTACTATGACTACTAACTCACAGCAAGACTCCATGTGGCATAGCTTATATAGATACGAATATAAGGCAGGTAATGGAAAAGCTGAGAATGGTGTTTGGACAGATTTATCACATAATATACCAAACCCAGAGCTAGTTAGACATCAGATGAATTCGCAGAGAGGATATGACTTACATATCAAAGTTCATCCGAAAGATTCAAATATTGTGTATATAGGTGCTGTGAATTTGTATAGATCCAAATCAGCATGGCAAGAAAATGATTTCGAAGTAATTGGCGGTACTTGTCCGACAGAAGATTGTGAATATTTCTATAGATATCCTAATCATCACGCGGACCAACATAATCTGGTATTCTTACCTTCTAACCCTGACATAATGTACACTGCTACTGATGGTGGTATTCATAAAACATTGGATAATAGAGGCCCAAATACTGAATGGATTTCGCTGAATGAAGGCTATAATACAACTCAATTATATAGTGTTGGAATCGACCACGCAACTGAGAACGCAGATTTAATTGGTGGTTTTCAAGATAATGGGACGAACTATTCTATTTCTTATGACACCAAATCTCATTGGAGTGAAGTACTAAGAGCCGATGGTTTCAGTTGTGGGATTGCTGATAGTAGTAAGTTTATAATTACTTCTCAGAACTCTTCTTATCCACCAGGTATAAAATATTACAAATCGGAATTAGATGAGAATGGTAAGATTCAGAAATATGCTAGAATAGATCCAATTGGTGGAGAAGATTTTATTTGGAATACACCTTTCGTATTGGACCCAAATAATAACAATATTATGTATGTGGCTGGTGGTCGGTCAGTATGGAGGAACAATGATTTATCGAAAGTAGAAATGACCCAATTCCCAGCAAATGGTTGGTCTGGATTTAAAACTTTAGATAGCATTTCTACTGAGTGGGATGAATTAATCAAAACTAAAGTTGATCTAGGTGATACTACTGATGAAAGAATAACAGCTATTCAAGTTTCAAAAAATCCTGCTAATGTACTTTATTACGGCACTAATCTTGGTAATTTATACAGGATTGATAACTCGAATACGGGTGATAATGAGCCTGTACTAATTAGGAGTAAAGAATTTTCAGATGGTAGCTATGTTTCATCTATTTCAATTGACCCTGATGATGCATCAAATGTAATTATGTGCTTCTCCAATTATAATGTAAGAAGTATATTCCACACTACTAATAGTGGCGAGACATGGATTCAAGTTGGTGGTAACTTAGAAGTTAATGAGTTTGGAACTGGTTCTAGTCCTGCAGTTAACGATGTTAAGATTATAAATTATAATGGGAAAAAAGCTTATCTAGCAGGTACTACTATTGGCCTTTATATGACTACTGAGCTTAATGGTATGGGTACTGTTTGGCAACAAGAAGCTGAGAATACTATTGGCTATAATAATGTATTTACTATCGATACAAGGTCATTGGATGGATATACAGTTGCTGGTACTTATGCAACTGGTACTTATGGAACTTTTTTCAGAAACTTCCCAAGTGCACCAGGTAAAGTTGCTTTGAGTTTTCCAGCTAATAATTCTGAATATATTTCAGATCAAGCAGAATTCAAATGGAACAAAGTAAATGATGCCTATTATTATAATATAGAAATAGCAACTGATTCTGAATTCAAAAATATTATTTACCAAAAGAATAATGTAGATTCGAATATTACCAAAGTTGAAGGCTTAGAAAGAGGATTCAAAACTTATTATTGGCGTGTAGCACCTATAAGTTCTGGTGGTAAGGGTGAATATTCTGAAATTTGGAAATTCCAAACAGGTATGTCTGTACCTAAACTAATTTATCCAGAGCAAAGCGCCAAGGACATCCCAACTAATGCTAGATTAAACTGGGAGAAATTCTCTGTTGATGGTATCAAATATAAAGTACAATTATCTAACAATGGGTTTTTCAATAATATATTATTTGAAGATATAACTACAGAAGATAATATTAGCTTTGACCTTGAGGGAAATAAAAAGTATTTCTGGAGAGTTATGGCTTTTAATGATTTTGATTCAAGTGGCTATGATGAAAAATTCAATTTTACTACTGAGCCAAAATCTAATGTTAATATAAGTCAGCTTGAAAAAAATATAGCTCTTTATCCTAACCCTGCTTCTAATTATGTTAAAATTGATTTGAGCAAGCTAGGGAACATACCAAAGAGTATAAAATTAATTGATAGCAAGGGAAAAGTCCTAAAATCTTATGATTATAAAATCAAAAGTTCACAACTTAATTATGATTTCGAAATCAACGGATTGCCTTCGGGACAATACATTATTAGATTACAATTCGAGAAATTTACAATAAGCAAACGTTTTGTCAAGCTATGAAGATTAAGATATTAATTACAGTTTTTTTATTTTTTAGTTTTATTTCAATTTCAAGTTCGCAATCATTGGTTTTATCTTCGGATACTAATAATGTAATGATTGGTGATTGGGTTACTTTGAATTTGCAGTACTTATCTGGTGAAAAAAAGGAAGTTGTATTACCAATATTTGATGCAACTCAGATAGAAGGTCTAGAACTAATAGATGAGACTAGAGTAGATACTGTCAAGAACGGAAAATCGTTTGGTCTATCTAAAAGATTTACAGTGTCTGCCTATGATTCTGGTAGTTTCGTTATTCCTCGTATGGCTATGCTCTTCGAAAAAAATGGAACAATAGATACTCTTTATTCAGATTCGCTCGTTTTGAAATTCAATTCACCAGCAGTAGATACTACTCAAGCCATCAAAGATATAAAAGGTATATTCAATATTAACTATTCCGACAATTCGTTACTTTATTGGATTGGTGGGGTTGTAATACTATTACTTATAGTTGCAGCTCTTATATACTACTTTAAGAATAGAAAAAATAAAGAAGAGAAAGAAGAAATAGAATATGATCCGAGTATTCCACCTTATATATTAGCTATGGAATCTCTTAGAAGAATAGAACAAGAGCGATTGTGGCAAAATGGATATTTCAAAAAATACTACACAGAAATCACTGATGTACTTAGAATATATTACCATAGAATCTACTCAATAAAAACAAAAGAGCTAACAAGTCGTGAACTAATAGAAGCATTGCACGGCAAAACCCTTTTCGATAATGAAAGTGTAACAATGTTAGAATATATATCAAGATATTCAGACCTATCAAAATTTGCTAAAGCGAATCCATTGCCTGAGAATAATACTCAATCTTTGAAATATGCTTTTGAGTTAGTAGAGAAAGGAAAGCAATTGAGTGATAAAGTAGAGGGAGGCGAAAATGTTCAATAATGTTGAATTCGCAAATCCTGAATACTTCTGGGTATTGGCTCTTATACCAATCCTTGTGTTATATAAGATTTTCGTATCCAATAATAGAAAAACAACTCTTAATTATTCGGATACTAAGCCCTTTGAAGGTACAAAGAATTGGAAAGTCAGATTAAGAGAATTACCTTTTTTCATTCGATTAATAATTATTGGTCTTATCGCTATAATACTAGCTAGACCACAAACTACTTCGGGTGAGGAGAAAGTAACTTCCGAAGGTATTGATATAGTCTTAGCTCTCGATGTCTCTACATCTATGTTAGCTCAAGATTTGCAACCTAATAGGATAAAAGCAGCTAAAAAGACAGCAGAAGAATTCATTGATAACCGACCAAATGATAGAATCGGTCTAGTTGTATTCGCTGGACAGAGTTTTACTCAAAGTCCTATAACTGTTGATCACACAATACTAAAAGAATTACTAGACAAGTTAGAAACGGGTATGGTGCAAGATGGTACTGCAATCGGTATGGGATTGGCCACTTCTGTTTCTAGACTTAAAGAAAGTGAAGCAAAGAGTAGAGTAGTGATATTGTTAACTGATGGTGATAATAACTCTGGCTCAGTTTCTCCAGAAACAGCAGCCGAAATTGCCAAAACTTTTGGTATTAGAGTTTATACTATAGGTGTAGGTACTAAGGGGAAAGCAAAATACCCTGTTCAAACTCCTTTTGGTACTCGAACTCAATATATAGACGTAAAATTAGATGAAGCTATGTTAACCAAAATCGCCGATATAACCGATGGTAAATACTTTAGAGCAACTAATAACAAATCTCTAGCTGATATATACAAACAAATAGATGAGCTAGAAAAAACTAAAGTGGATGTTGCTTACTTTAGCAATCATACCGAGTTATACTATCCTTATGCTATTGCGGCAATAGCACTACTTTTCTTCGAGATGTTACTAAGATTTACGATATTCAGGAAATTACCATAGATGAACTTTGAAATACAAGATTGGGGATTGATTGATTTCCAAGAAGCTTGGGATAAACAAAAAGAGCTAGTAACCGCTATCCAACAAGGAGAACAAAAATCAACGTTAGTCCTTTGTAGTCACCCACTAGTCATCACTATGGGTAGAAACTCTAGCTACGATAATCTGGTATTACCTAGAGAAGAATATGAAAACCGCAATATAAATGTAATAGACATAAACCGTGGGGGAGACGTAACCCTCCATAATGAAAACCAACTAGTTGGTTATCCAATTTTTAATCTTAATGATTTCAAACCAGATTTACATTGGTTCTTACGTGAAATAGAAGAAGCGATCATCAATACTGTGGGTGAGCTAGGCATTGCCTCGAGCCGAGTAAATGATCTTACTGGGGTATGGATTGAAAATCAGCGTAAAATCTGCGCTATCGGTCTGCATTGCTCTCGGTGGGTTACTTCACACGGATTTGCACTCAATGTTTGCAACAATGTAAAAGATTTTGACTATATTGTTCCTTGTGGGATTGACGATAAAGAAGTAACTTC
>JBFHKR010000066.1:0-13798 GCA_041595255.1 Chlorobiota bacterium | reverse complement strand
GAATAAGGTTCAGGAGGTAAACACCTAACAGTATCACACAATTGTAAGTAAACTTCTATTTCTAAGTCATCTTTACCAATTGTAATATCCTTAAGTGCTTTTAGTGGGACTATTACATCGAATGTACCTTTATAATATGTCAAATCCATCTCAAAACCCTCATCGAATTTTTTAAGAGGGGTTGGCTTTAAGACATCTCCGTTTGACTCTGCTAACTCTGCACTTAAAACTACGATTTCAGTTGTATTAGGGCCTATACCTTCAGGACTAATTTGATCTATAAAGTCGTAAGTGTACCAATACTTATCTATATCCATATTAACTAGAACATAAAACTCTTCACCTGCTTTTATCTCTGTTTTAGAGGTCTTTGTTTGGAATCTGATATGTGGTTCATCTGCATTCGACTTTATAGCAGTAGCTAGGAAAGTAATTAGCAATAAAGGTATTAGTATTCTTTTCATCATATTTTTATTCTCGATTATTCTAAATCGCCTTGAAAATAATTTATTATTCTTTCATCTGTTATATTTTTATCTTTAGTCTTGTTCATTATAGTATCATTTAGCTTTTGAGTAAATACTTCAGAAGCATTATAACCATAGGTTTTTAATAAGTAATTGAGCGCTATTACTTCAGCAATTACAGTTATATTTTTACCTGGAAATATCGGTAACTTCACTGTAGTTATCTCTACTCCAAGTATTTTTGAGGTGTTTTCTTCTAGTCCTGTTCTAGTGTAATCACCATTACTATCCCAAACTTCTAATTCGACTATTATTTCTAATCTTTTCTGATATCGTATAGAGCGAATACCAAACATACGTCTAACATCAATTATGCCCAAGCCTCTAATTTCCATAAAGTGCTGTACTAAGTTGGTGCCAGTGCCCATCAGTGCAGTGCCAGTATTGTTATTTAGTATTACTATATCGTCTGCTACTAGCCTGTGTCCTCTTTCTACCAAATCTAAAGCAATTTCACTCTTACCTATACCACTACCACCTGTGAATAGTATTCCTACACCGTAAACATCCATAAAGGAGCCATGGATAGTCACATGTGGCGAAAATAGATCATTCAAAAATACAGATAATATTGATATAGCAGAAGTAGTGTCTTTATCTGTCGAAAGAATAGGAGTATTATTTTTGATAGCCAATTCTACCAGCTCATCATGGAACTGATTGCCATTTGTTATAATAATACAAGGCACATCAAATCGTACGATATTCCTAAAAGCTTGCTTTCTTTGCTCCAATTCCAAAGATCGTAGATAGTAAATCTCAGTATTGCCAACTACCTGTACATTACTATAAGTAAATAGTTCTGTAAATCCTGCTAAAGCAAGCTGTGGCCTATACATATTAGATTCGGTAATCGAATTATCTAGCCCAACTTCACCAGTGATTACTTGTAATTTTAGTGGTGAGTTCAACAGAGCTTCTACTTTAACTTCTTTTTTTCTTATTACTTTTAGATTGTTATACATAAATAAAAAAGGACATATTGTTTTATATGTCCTTCCAAATTAATTAAAATTCTGGTTTGTCAGTCTCAGGTTCGAATTTTTCATGATCATGATTATTCTTTTTAGTCTTTAATTTCTTTAACTGTCTAATTAACTTGTCTTCTGCACTAGCAAGACTTTTTTTGAAATCGTCGGTACTGTCACTAGAGACTAATATTTTACCGTTCGCGTTAACTCTGAACTCTACTTTCTTTTCTTCGGGTTCATTTATAAATTCAACATGAGCACTCAATATTGAACTATTAAACTGAGTAAATCTATCTGCTGACTCTAATGCCATATCGTGTAATGTTGGATGTTTCTTAGCATCAAAGTGTCTGAAAGTTACTTCTGTTGTCATCTTTGCCTCCCTAGCATTTATATATTTTAAATGAACGTTATTACTAACAATCTAATGAAAAAAATGTTATTTACCAATTGTTTGGAAATATTCTATTCCAAATTGTAGATTCAATGACAAATAACCTGGTATCAACTCAACTGAGTTCTCTAAACTAGACGATTCAGTATTTAATTGATTTTTAATTTTACCGTACATATCTACATTCCTAAACATATACGTATATCTTAACTCAATAGTTAAATTACCAATGATATTTCCTGTCACAGATTGATCAAAATCTAGTTCTACTCCTAAAGCTCCTCGAATTAGAGGGAAAATATCTGTATCATCATAGTGAGTACCACCAATTCTTATATCTGAAGCTCTATTCGAATTTACACTTTCTTGCCAAGAAACTCTTGATAATAGTATTCCTGTTCCTAATGAAACATAAGTTTTAAACTGTTGTTCTACTGGTATATAATCTAGGGATATAACTATAGGTATTGAAGTAATGTTGAATTCATTATTAATATCTCGAGTGACTGTCCCTATTGAGAGGGAGTCAAATTCTGAATAAGAGTCAGATGATTTGGATTCAAAGTAATCTGCAGAGATAGACAAACGATAGTGATCTTCTAACCAAAATTTTAAGCCAGCTCCAAATGCTGGTGTATCACGAAAATCTAGCGAATTACCACCTATTATATTCTGATAATCTTCTTGGAAGTCGTTGGAGCTAGCACCAAACACGCCACCAATAGTGACATAAGCCATTTCCCTTAAGTGATACTGTTTTGATAAAACACTGTTTGGTATTATACAGATTGAAATTAGGACAATTAATATGGTTCTATTAGAAACCAAACCAATCAATGATTTTTGTTAGCTCTTCTTTTAATTGCTTTCTATGAACTATCATATCTACAAATCCATGTTCTAGTAAAAACTCAGAAGTTTGGAATCCTTCTGGTAGCTTACGTTTGATAGTTTGTTCGATTACTCTTGGACCAGCAAATCCTATCAATGCCCCAGGTTCAGCTATTATAACGTCGCCCAACATAGCAAAACTAGCACTAACTCCACCAGTAGTAGGGTCTGATAATATGGAAATAAACGGCAATCCAGCATCGTCTAGCTGTGCAAGTGCGACACTTGTTTTTGCCATTTGCATCAAAGAGATTACTGCTTCTTGCATTCTAGCACCACCAGATGCAGAGATAACTATAAGTGGACACTTGTTTTTAATTGCATAGTGAGTAGCTCGGACAAATTTCTCTCCAACAACAGAGCCCATACTCCCACCGATAAAATCGAAGTTCATACAAGCGAAAGATACTTTCTTCCCATTTATCTTGCCGTGACCAGTTGTTAGAGCATCTGAGCTATCTGATTTTTTATACGCTGCAGCTAATCTATCTTTATAAGCTTTTGTATCTTCAAACTCAAGCGGGTCAGCTGAGCGTACTTTCTTATGTGTTTCTTTGAATGTTCCTTCATCAAAGATAATACCTACATATTCTTTTACACTGATACGGAAGTGGTGATCACTAGCAGGGTCAGTATATAGGTTTTCTTCTAATTCTTTTTTGTAAATGATATTACCATTTGGTGCTTTTGTCCATAAACCGTCAGGCATGTTCCTTTGGCCATCATTTTTTATATTCTTTTCTGATCTTTTAAACCAAGCCATATTATTAACATTTTTATTGTTTTTATAGATTTCAATTTAATTATAGATAGCCAAAATTCCTAAATATTTTAGTGAAAAATGACATCATTTGGCTGTATATCAACGAATAAGAGCCGAATAATTTTATACTTATTTATAAAAATTTAATTGAAAAATCTTTTCAACTTAACAAACCATTAACTCAGATTTCCACAAGACCTAACAATTCAGCTATATGTTTGCACAAAATTAATTTTACATAAACTTATTTTTGGAGTAACAATGTTGAAGAAATTGTTATCTATTCTAGCGTTAATTCTAATAGCAACTACAGTTGCATACTCTTTCAAACCTGAGGGTGTAGTAACGGGTCAAGTACTAGATGCGTCGAACGGATTCTATCTACCTGGCGCTGTGGTGAAGGTAAAAGGAACTAAGCTTGGTGCAGTTACTGACAAAACCGGTAATTTTCAAATCTTGAACGTACCTACTGGTATGCAAACTTTGACAGTCAGTTATATAGGCTATTCTAATAAAGTACAAGAAATAGAAGTGAGTGATCAAAAAACGACAACAATAAAATTTCTATTAGTTTCTGGTACGGTAAAAGCAGATGAAGTATTAGTACTAGGAGACGGTTTAAAAGGTCAAGCAAAAGCACTAAACACTCAGAAAAATAATAATAATATCACAAATATAATATCTGCAGATCAAGTTGGGCGTTTTCCGGATGCAAACGTTGGTGACGCACTAAAGAGAGTACCAGGTATCACAGTACAAAACGATCAAGGGGAAGCAAGATTTGGTCTAATCCGTGGTACAGCTGCTAGATTAAATTCCGTTACTATCAACGGTAATAGAATACCTTCTGCTGAAGCAGAAAACAGAGAGGTTCAACTTGATTTAGTTTCAGCTGATATGATTCAATCAATAGAAGTCAGTAAAGCACTAACGCCTGATATGGATGCAGATGCAATTGGTGGATCTATTAATCTTGTTACTAGAAATGCTCCAAGCGAAAGAAGATTAGCTGTTACTGCAGGTTCTGGGTACAATGCCTTAAGTGAAGAACCTATTCTAAACGGAGCATTGATTTATGGTGAAAGATTGTTTGATGATAAATTAGGTTTCGTACTAAGTGGCTCATATAATAACCATATTCTTGGTTCTGATAATATTGAAGCTGAGTGGGCTTATGATGATAATGATGCTGCATTTATGGAAGACTTTCAGATTAGACAATATGAATTGCAAAGAGTTAGATCTTCTATTTCTTTAGATTTTGATTATAAATTTGATGAAAATAACACTGTAACTTTGGGTGGTATATTCAACAACAGAGATGATTGGGAAAATAGATATAGAACTAGATACAAATTTGATGATCAAGAAAATGGTGCTTATCCAACCGAAATAATACGTCAAACGAAAGGTGGTATAGGAACTGGCAGAACAGATTTTGCTAGATTAGAGGCTCAGCAGACTATGAACTTTGCTGTATCAGGACAACACCTATTATTTAATTCATTAAAAATGAATTGGAATAGTAATTATGCTAAAGCATCTGAAGATAGACCTAATGAACGTTATATAGATGTTGCTTACGATGGTGCTTCTGTAGTCCAAAACCTGAGTTCCTTAGAAAAGCCAAATATTAGTTACGATAATGCTGATAATACTTTCAATAAATATGAATTAGATGTAATTCAAGAATTAAACCAATATACTGAAGACGTAGATTTTAACGGGAAAATTGATTTCGAGTTACCAGTGGATTGGTATAATACGAAAGTTAAGTTCGGTGGTAGAGTAAGAATGAAAACTAAATTACGTGATAACGACTTCTATGAATATAAACCAACGGATGAATACGAATCACAATTTTTACAAGATATGTATGCAAATAACACAAATAAAACTAAAGACAATTTCTTACCAGGTGACTATGTTGCAGGAGACTTTGTCTCAAGAGAATTTTTAGGAAATCTTGATTTGAATGATGCTTCTAAGTTTGAAAAAGAAGATATCAAAGAAGAATATGTACCTGCAAATTTTGATGCTGAAGAAAATATCTTAGGTGGATATGTTATGGCAGAACATGACTTCACGGACAAATTACACGTATTATATGGTGTTAGAATCGAGTCAACTGATTTGACTTATAATGCAAATAAATTTGAAGTAAATGAAGACGAAGGAACAACTACAATCACACCAACAACTGGAACTGATAATTATGTCAATATACTTCCTTCTATTCATGGTAAATACTCTTTAACAGAAAATGATCTAGTTAGAATAGCTTGGACAAATTCCATTTCTAGACCTAATTACTATGATATTGCTCCTTATAGACAAATTATTATTGATGGTGGTGATAGAGAGTTGAGCGAAGGTAATCCTACTCTAGAACCTACTAAATCAATGAATTTTGATTTAATGTATGAGCACTATTACGAGTCAGTTGGTATTCTGTCTTTAGGAGCTTTCTACAAAGATTTAACAGACTTTACTTACACATTCAACACTAGAGACTATATTGAACCAGGTACTGGCGATTTGTATGATGACTATAGCACGCCTCGTAATGGAGCTTCTGCGCAGATTATGGGTGCTGAAATTGCATTCCAAAGAAGATTAGATTTTCTTCCTTCTTTTCTTGAGAATCTGAATATTTATACTAATTATACATATACTGGGTCATCTGTAAGTGGGTTAGGTATAGAGGATAGGAGTGAGTCTGACTTGACTTTACCGGGTACTGCTGAACACACTTTCAACGCTTCTTTATCTTGGGAAAATGAAGATTTGACAATTAGAGTATCTGGTAATTATGCTTCTAGCTACATAGATGAACTTGAAAGTGAAGCAAGAAATGATAAATACTATGATGAACAATTCTTCTTAGATATAAATGGCTCATATAAATTTACTGACCAGTTTAGTTTCTTCTTCGAAATCAATAACCTTACTAACCAACCACTTAGATACTTCCAAGGTGTTTCTAGTAGAGTTATGCAATTAGAATATTATAATACAAGAGCTACCGCTGGTATTAAGTTTAACTTATAATCAATAAAGGAAATAAAATGAAAAAAATAGTATTATTGTTAATCGCTTCCGCAATATTTTCGTGTGCTGATAAGAAAATAGAACAAGATAAAGTAGATGTAGTAGATACCGTAAAAACAGAATCAGAGTATATGACTATTTCAGAAGATGTAGTTTCCAATTGGGATGATATAAATAATATCGATTCACCTGCATTTTATAAAGATGGAGATAAATCGTATATAATTGCTACTTCTAAAGACAAAGATTACCTACAAGTTTACGATGCAATATCACTAAAAGAGCTTGAAAAAATAGGAAAATCAGGTAGTGGTAAATCTGAGTTCAGCAGACCCAATGGTATCTGGATAATTGATAATCTGATGTTGATAGTAGAGAGAGATAATAATCGAGTACAGGTATTCACATTGCCAGATTATAAGCATGTTGGCTATATTGGTCAAGATAAGTTATTGAAACCTTATGGACTTTCTGTTCATAAATCAGATGATGAATATACACTTTTCGTGACTGATGATTTCGAATCAGATGAAGACAAAGAGCCTAATGTCGAAGTGCTTGACAAAAGAGTAAAACAATTTACGTTCAAATATAAAAATAATAAACTTGAATCAAAATTCATTAAGAATATTGGTGAAAAACAAGGTGATGGTCGATTGTTTGTAGTAGAGTCTATCTACGCTGATCCAGAGAATAATCTCCTATTGATATCCGATGAAAGTAATCTTAAAAAGAATATTAAAGTTTACGATTTGGAAAAAGGAACATTCATAAAGAACATTGGTACTGGTTTATTCAAATATCAAGCTGAAGGAATAGCGCTTTACGATTGCGGTAACGGCACTGGCTATTGGTTTACTACTGACCAAGATAAAGGAGACAATACTGTTCATGTGTTCGAAAGAAAATCTCTGAATTATGTAACTTCGTTCAAAACAAAAGTTACTCAAAATACTGATGGTGTATGGTTAACTCAGGAGTCAGTAGGTAATTCAACAGGTGGACTATTTATAATGGTCCATGATGATGGTGGAGTTTCTACTTTTGAACTTGATAAACTATTAGATAATCTAAAAATATCTTGTAACTAAAGTTACGGATTGAAAGGGGAATTACGGTTTAACAACCTACCTTTACTAAGGTAGGTTGTTTTTTTATCTCGCCTCTTCATAAGCCGACTTCAGCCATCCTATTAGTTCCTTATCAACATTTTTTTCATCAGACAGTCTAACTCTGTGTGAACACATGGAGTTAAAACTTCCTGACTTTTCTAATCGCTCAGTTATTTCTAATTCCTTTGAGTTTATCCCTACATCTAATCTAGTTTTTGTTGATGGCTGGATAAGCGCGAATTGCTTCTTACCTCTTAGACTTACATACGCTTTTTTAGGAGATATCTCTACTTCTCCAAATTTTGATATTTCCTTCTTTAACTTATCATATATAGGTCTTAGAGTCTCTTTTCCTTTATACTGTAAATCAACCAAATCTTCACTCTTTGCTACCGAACCAGCGTCCGAGTTTTTGGCCTTGTGTACTACCAGATTTGCAAACCCATAAGTAAAACCATGCTCGTCTTTTAGATAGTTTATCATTTCTTTATGTTTTTCGATTCCTGATTTCTTAACTACTTCTATCCAATGAGTAATGGGTTTTCCTGTGTTCTTTTCTATACTGTCTATCATTTTTTCTTCTGGAGTCATAATATACCTCTTAGTTAAATCTTAATTTGATTTAAATTACAAAAAATTGAATTAAATCTAAAAAACCCTATACATTTCCCTCCTCAATTAAAATTTCGTAAATTAATTTCCTTATTAAGTTATAAAATAACAACATTGATAATTATTATGAAAAAATTATCTTTTATACTCAGCTTGTTAATCTTTCTATCACTTGCCCTTCAGGGCGAAGAAGAGATGAAATATATCACTGGTAAAATTACCTTAGCTGATGATGGTGTCGCCAAACGTGAAGTATATGTTTATTATAATCGCTTCCGAAACAGCGATGATAATCTTATGAAAGTAGTACCGACATCAGCAAACGGTGAGTTCAAAGTACCGATTCCCAAAAGTATAAATTATGCTGAACTACATCTTGCTGCTCCTGGTTACGAAGCATATATGACCGATTATATAGAGGGAGATAAAAACCCTAGAGTAGAGGCTATACTCTATAATAGAGCAATACCTGAAAAGTTTGATTCTGTTGGAATTGTGATATACACTAAAAAAGGTAGAATTGCCGAAAGGATAAAAATAGGTTATTCAAGATTTGTGAAATTCAAACTTGATTTCAATGATAAGAAATATGCGAAATATACTGGTAAAGGAGAAGATACTGTCCGATATACTCTTCATTTTAAAGAGGGGTCTAATACACCGGCGGAACATAAAGGAAAGTGGAAATATGATAATAATGGTGATTTTTATGCCGTGGCTGTAACTAAGAAGAAAATACTGTCTCTGACTATAGATTTAGCTAAGTACAGATACTCGGATGACCCCGAAGAGCAGAGCTTAACTACAGGTAAATGGGTTAATTCTCCTGTTAATACTCGTTACAACGAAATAATAGATTTATTACCAGCAGAAGACGTGGCTAGATTACGTCAGAATTTCTATTACTACGTATTCCAATATAATAAGGAAGCTATAAAGAAGCTCGATTCTGCGGAAGTAGAACGTCGGAAAATGGGTACTATAATGAAGTTCCGTAGGTTTATAAGCACTAATGATAGTTTACTCTCGATCGTTGATTCGCCTTTTCTGACAGATTATTTGAATTTGACCAAGCTAGATTTACTAAGCGCACCGGACTCTTTAAAATCTTGGGGAGATAAGTTAGTTATAATGAAATCATTGCAGATGCTCCCAACTGTATTTTATTCTGAGTTCAACGATGTGATTAATACTAAGGAGTTCAAAGAAAATCCTCAGTATTACTTAGATGAACTAGAAGAGCTCTTTGCAAAATCAAAGAACAAACGTAATTACTATTATTTAAGATATGGGCTTTATTCACGTTTGGCGACAAATGAGATAGTAAAAGAACCGAAGTATAGAGAATATCTAATAAATGGTCTGAATGAGTTAGCTGAATACGATGACCTAGACAGTTGGCCAAAAACAGGAATACCGAAAACTTTAGCTCAATTAGTTCTAGATACTATGAACTTTGCTCCTGATTTTTCATTCAAGACAATAGATGGTAAGGAACGAAAACTATCGGAATACAAAGGCAAATGGGTACTGCTCGACTTTTGGGGGACTTGGTGTGGACCTTGTGTAATGGAAACACCATTTTTAGTAGAAGCATACAACAAATTAGGTGGGGAGAAATTCGAGATGATAAGCGTAGCAAACGATCGCAGTGTAGATATAGTATCAGATTACATAAAGAAGAATGAAATGAAGTGGACTAATACTATTGCGTTAGAAGGGTATGCTAAGGGTGTACTAGAGCAATACGGCATTACTAGTTTCCCAACTATGATGCTTATAGACCCAACTGGAAAGTTTGTAAAAGTAAAAGCTCACCACTTACGAGGGGAAAAACTGATACCTACCTTAGAAAAAGAGATTGGTAAGGAGTAGTTAATAATTCATTTTATAATTACGCGAATGTTTATTAATTTAATTTGACTAATTATGTTACTCTAAATAAGTTTCAAGGGAATGGTATGAAGAATTTATTATTATCACTAGCAATTTTGTTTATTGCCACTACAAATTCATATACTAAAGAGGACGTGAAATATATCACAGGTAAAATCACTTTAGCTGATGATGGGGACGCTAGAAAAGAAGTTTTCGTTTATAGTAATAGAGAAAAAGCTGAGAAATGGTTTATAATAGATACTATAAAAACTAATAATAATGGTGAGTTTAAATTCAAAATTCCAGATAATCAAAATTATTTAGAACTACATTTAGCAGCTCCAGGCTATGAAGCTTTTATTACGCGTTATATCGGAGGTGATGCTAATCCTAGAGTGGAGGCAGTGTTATCAAAAAGAGGGATACCTAAGATAATAGACTCTGTAGATATTTTTATTTCCGCTGGTAGAAGAGATATTAGGGAAGCAACAACATTCGATATGTTAACCGATAAAAACAATTTTTCATTTCAAGTAAATCTCAATAACGAAATATATTCTAAAATTAATCCTAAAGACATTGATACTATCGGGTATTATTTAGTCTTAAATGATGGTATTACTTATACTCCTAACTCACATACGGGGGAGTGGGATTATGATCATAATGGAGATTATAAAGCTGTTCGTTACCCCAAAGATAAAATTATTGATATCGATGTTGACTTTGGGAAGTATAGAGTTAGGGAGTCCGACAATGATACAAGTTTGACGAATGGGAAATGGGTAAACTCTCCAATAAATTCTAAGTATAATGAAATACTAGATTTGATGCCATTAAAAGATATATTCGACATTGATTACAATTATTACGTATTTGTAAGGCAGTATAGAGATGAGTATTTAAAAGACTACTCTCAAGAATATATTGATAGTATGAAAATATCAATAACAAAAAAAGTAGATAGATTAATTAGAATAAATGATAGCTTACTCAAAGTAATAAAAACTCCTATCTTAAACGATTATCTAAAAGTGAATAAATTATATTTAATGCAAGTTACTGATACTAGTAGTAATCATGCCTTTAGAGTAGATGTATTTAATTCGGTAAAAGAATTCCCTTTTTTATTTTATGATGTGATAGATGGTATGTTATATAGATCTGAATTTCTAAATGACCCTAAATCTAATGTAGAAATTGTCGAGAAAATGTTTAATAAAATAGAATCAAATACAGAAAGAACATCATTAAAAAATAGATTCTATTACAGCTTATCACGTACAAAAGTAGCATATGAACCGGAAGGTTATGATTTTATTATTGATAGGATTAATAACTACATATCGGAAGAAGATTTATCTGAGTCACAACTAGATGGAATGAAAAGAACTATCGAGAAGATGGACTTTATGATTTCTAAAATACCTCCAAAGTTAGAATTTAAATCGATTGATGGGAAGTATTACAGTCTCTCCGATTTTGCAGGTAAATGGGTGTTATTAGATTTCTGGGGAACTTGGTGTGGACCATGTGTAGCTGAGACCCCGAATTTAATTAAGGCATATGAGATGTTCAAAGATAAGGGATTCGAAATAATTGGAATTGCTAATGATAGAGGTGTAGATGTTATTAAAGAATACAGCGAAAAGAATAATATAAAATGGACTCAGACAATACAGATGAAAGGATATATAGAAAATGTATTAAAAGATTATAAAATTTCTGCTTTTCCAACGATGATGCTTATAAACCCTCAAGGTGAATTCGATACTAAAGTACAGTCCGAACTACGTGGGGAAAGTTTAATTGAAACACTAAAACAAAAGATAGGGAAGTAATAGAGGTGTATTAACAAAGGTGAGAACCAGATTGGACTAAATCAAATCTTGAATAATGGTATGTATCTTGTTAAGATAACATCGAATGTTAATGAAAGCCTAGTATTTAAACTGTTGAGAGTTGAGTAATGTGTTAATACTGAAAAGAACTAATACTAAATAACAAACGTAAGTTAAAATACAACAAACTGGACTAAATGAAAACCACTACTTTAATATTTATACTTTTAACGCTTTTAACTATTTCCCCACTTTCAGCAGAAATTGAAATAGAAGAAGTAGTTAAGTTATATGGTGAGGACAGTTTTACTGATAGACCAAGAATATTCACCAAAGGTGACAGTATAGTTGCTATTGCTAGAACTGTTCTAAAGAATGAGAATATACGTAAAAGTCACATTTTTTTCTCAACTGATGGCGGTAATAGCTGGGAAGTAATAACTAATAGATTTGAAAACAAAGAATATGATAATAGTTTAATTAATGAATATTTTAACGAATCAAATTTTAAATTTATTACTCGAACAAAAGATGAGAATGACACAACTCTATTCTATGTAGATTTTGATGGTGAAATCGTAAGAAGTATAAAATATCCAAATATTGATGATAATCACAGGATAATATTTCATCCAACAGATCCATCAATATTGGTATTTCATGTATTAACAAATGATCAACATCATAGAATATTTTCGCATCAGTTCATTTATTCGACTAATTATGGAGAAACATGGAAATACGCTTTGCCTTACGAAAAAGTACGTGAAAAATATGGGGAAGATATAAGTGTATTTTGGAGTGTTAATTATAAATTCAATTTACGAAATCCTGAAAAAACAATATTAGAATATGAATGGCAAAATATTTTTGGACCATATTTTGGGATAAACATAATGCTCAATATGTATGATGATTCTATGGAAATCATTGAAGGTTTAATTCCTTCTTCTATTTGTTTTGGTTGTATTGAAGAAGACGAATTATTATATAAAACTTCGAAATCAGATTCTTTAATTAGGTATAATATTTATACTAAATCGAAACAAGATTATAGCAGAATGGAGCAAACATTACATTTTAATATTGATTCTGTTGAAATGAATAATACAGACAACTACGAACAAAATTTTGATTTTAAGAAATTAGAATATAATTCAAAGAATCCCAATCATCAATTACTATTAATAGAGCATAAGGAATTTGACAGAGACAAAACGCCAAAATATAGTTTTATAAATCAATATTTATTTCAAACTTTTGATGCAGGTTTTACATGGGAGCTTGTATTAACTAATTTTGATAAGTTTAATATAATACTAGATTACCAAATTAACTCAGAGGATTTAAGTTTTTGGGTTATAAAAGGTGAGAGTATTGTTCCTAGACCAAACCCATCTAATTCGAAAGCATCAATTTATAGATCCAAAAGTCCTCTAACGAATATTAATGTAAACAATGAAAGCAAAAACTTTTCAGCACATTTCAATAAAAATTTGCTACATATTGATAGTGATGACTATTATACTAACTCATCAATTAGTGTTTTCGACCTTACAGGTAAGCAAATTTTTAATGATGTAGTGGATATTTATAAGGGTGAAAATCAGATTGGATTAAATCAAATCTTGAATAATGGTATGTATCTTGTTAAGATAACATCGAATGTTAATGAAAGCCTAGTATTTAAACTGTTGAGAGTTGAGTAAATACAATTAGTAGTAATTTTACTACCCCTTCTCGAAGAATTCACCCTCG
>JBFHKR010000065.1:0-14160 GCA_041595255.1 Chlorobiota bacterium | reverse complement strand
TGCTATCCAATTCATTCCATTTGGGCTTTTAAGGATGAACAATAAAGCGCGTAGCTTTGTTATGATAAGGTTTGTTCATGTTATAGTATATGTAAGTCTTAACTATGTAGCTATTACATTTTTTGGGATGGGAGTATTTGCTGTACTAGTAATTCAGCTTATAGCTTCGTTGACCACTCTCGCTATTCAGTCGAAGGAAATAGTCGCAAATTTAGTCTTTAAATATGACTCGAAGCTCTTCAGGACAATGCTTAGATATGGAATACCTACTTTGCCGGCGGCACTTTCGACCATATTTCTAAATGTAGCTGACAAACCTATAGTAAAAGAATTCGCAGGATCTGACGCGCAAGCCGTTTACTCAGCAAACTACAAGCTTGGAATACCAATGCTATTATTCATAACAGCATTTGACTATGCTTGGCGTCCTTTTTTCTTAAATAATTACGAAAACGAAGGTTCGAAAGAGCTGTTCTCAAAAATATTAACATACTTCACACTAATCGGTGCTATTATCTTTCTTTCGTTCAACTTTTTCGTTAGTTATATTGCTCAAACCCCTTTTATAGGGCGAGGTAAGTTACTTCCAGATGACTACAGCGGAGGACTTGTAATCATTCCTATTATCCTTTTAGCATATTGGTTCAACGGGATGTACAATAATTTCTCCGCTTCGCTCCATATCGCCAAAAAGACAAAGTACCTTGCATACTCGATAGTAACTGGAACTGCAGTGTATTTTATTGCACTCTACACTTTAGTCCCTAACGTCGGCTATATAGGCGCTGCGTGGGCTACTTTGATTGGGTTCGCTACTAATGCAGTTCTTATCTACTACTTTGCACGAAAATCGTATGCTATAAAATACGATTGGCCTAAAATATCAATCATTGCGGTGCTTACTGCAGCAATTTATTTTGCAAATAATGCACTAAACCTTAACTTTGGAACAATGACAGACGTCACCGTAAAGATTTCATTCATATTTGCATTCATAGTGCTGCTCAGATTATTCGGTTTCTTTACTAAGCAAGAAATTGCAGCGCTCAAAAGACTTATTCGTAGAAAATAAATGCCTCCGTAGCTTAACTGGATAGAGCATCAGATTTCGGCTCTGAGGGTTAGGGGTTCGAATCCCTTCGGGGGTGCTTATTTTTTCTCAAAACCGCCACCAAGAATGTCATTGCGTGGAACGAAGTGACGTGGTAATCTCTTTAGAATAAGAAAACCACCCACTCGTGAAGTATTTCCGCCTTATAGTCGATTGCTTTCGCTCACTAGCTAAACATATTCACTCTATTAATTCTCTAATTCTACATCAAAATCATAATAAAAATAGTACCAAGGACTGTCTTTCCAACAACCTTTTTCTATTACTTTAAATTCTACACCGTTATCTCTAAACTTAAACTTATATTTCCCTTCTACGTTCTCAGATTCATTATTAACAATTGTTATTATATCATCTGAGATTGTATATTTACCTTCCTCATGATATTTTAAATGTTCGGGTAATTCATTTTCTGATAAAATATAAGTCCCATCATTAAAAAATTCTAAAATTACTAAGACATTATAAGACAGACCATTATCTTCAGAATATTCTATATAATTTTTCCACTTACCAACAATCGAATTTTCACTCGGTTCAGTTACATTTTCCTCACACCCGAAAACAAAAAGCAACATTATTATCACTAAAATCTTTTTCAAACTCTTCTCTCTGTTATTATTATTGTTAAAATTACAAAAAATTCTTAAATTGAAAAATAAAATTTCAAGAGGAAAACCATGCAAAACCCAAAACACCGATTAAAACTATTATCCCAAGGCTTTACGCCATTATCCCAGGGGCTTACGCCATTCTATTAACCCCTTACGCCTTTAAGAAATGGTTCTACGCCATTATCTTGCTGCTCTACGCCCGCTAGTGAAGCAATTTCGCCATTAAGTGAAGCCATTTCGCCAACTAGAAATGATATATCGGCGGGGGAATTATGATTCTAGTAGATACAATAGTTAAAATGGATACAGTTTTTACTGAAAAGGTAAACAATTATATGACTAAAGGGGAGGTGATTGATTTATTTGATAAAGTTCATTCATTTCATAATGATGAGTATTCTGATTTTATAGCAGAAATAGGAATACTTATAACAATACTTGCCATTGGTCTTGGTTATTTCAATAATTCAAAAATTACATCTATTGAAAAAAGGCTTGATACAAAAATTAAGGAATTTGATGATAGAATTGAAAAAACTATAGAATCAAAAATTGAAACTAAACTTAAAATAAAATTAGTTGAAAATAATGAGCTTTATGAAAAGAATGTTAAAGCAAATATAATTAAATTGGATCAGCATCATCATGCTCATAGAGAATTAATCTATGGTCTATTATCTTTTATGCGTGGTGACTTTACATCATCATTAAATAGTTATTTAAGATCCGTTCTGAAATCTGTATCATCAAAACAAGAAGAAGTTATAACAGCAATAAATTTTAATTTAAAAGAAAATAAAGACAAGTATTATAAAGTTAAAGTTAAAGAGGTTATACCACGTAAACATATGTCTCTTGAAGGCTTCTTATTAGAAATTGAAAAGAATTTAAATAACGAAGGTAATTTAAAAGATGAATATACTAAGTTCAAAGATATTTTATATGATATAATTAGAAACGGTGATCATAAAGAATATAATAATGATGTATAATAAAACACTGAAAACTCTCGAGAAGTTAGCGAGAAAGACTAAAAAGAGATAGATAATAATAAACTATGAGACGAGAATGAGGAGTAAGAGAATGGAAGCGATTGACGAGTGAGCGGATGCCATCCATTAGTGGGCGAAGAAAGCTAAAACGCAAGTGAACAAAAAAAAGAGTGACTGGAAATTCCAATCACTCTTTTCTTTTGGTACAGGAGGGGGGACTCGAACCCCCACGTTATTGCTAACACTGGATTTTGAATCCAGCGCGTCTACCAGTTCCGCCACTCCTGCCTGTTAGACAAAAAAAGCAAAAACCATTTTAGCTTTTGCTTCTTTTTATATCTTAAATGTGTGGGCGATGAGAGACTCGAACTCCCGACCCTCTGCTTGTAAGGCAGATGCTCTGAACCAACTGAGCTAATCGCCCCGATTAAGGAGTACAAAAATAAGACAATTTTTCTAATCTGCAAACAAAAATTTAATTTATTTTTTCGATTCTTCGTACTTCCTTGATTTTATTCAATATAATTTTTTCAATTCCACCACGAAAAGTGTTCATTGCCATTGGATCGTGCTCAAATATCCCTAAAAGTTTGAATACAGCAGTTTTTGTGTCCTCTTCATAGATCACAAATTCAAGAAAACCATCATCTTTTTTCAATATTTCGTTGATTTCTTGTACTACAGCTTTTATTCTTTCTTCTAAGGAAGGCATTATATATTAATCTCAACTTCTGGTGTTTTCGATTTATCATAATTAATTCGACGAACTTTCGATACAATTTTATCTGTAATATTCATTAATTCTTTTGATTGCTCCGAATCTTCATCACGAAGTACTTCAGGCATTCCACCATCATTACCTTCTCTCATCTGAATACTTAATGGAACTTGTCCAAGTAAATCAACGTTTGTTTCTTCACTAATCATCTTACCACCATCTTTACCGAAAATGTAGTATTTTTCATCATGTCCAATAGGGGAGAACCAGCTCATATTTTCTATAATACCAATGTTATCTACATTTACTTTGTTGAACATAGCAATACTACGTCTTACATCAGCAAGTGCTATTTCTTGTGGTGTAGTTACAGTCACTGCACCTGTAAGTGGGATTTTTTGTGTTAAAGTTAACTGAATGTCACCTGTACCAGGGGGTAAATCAAATATTAGGAAGTCTAGATTTCCCCAAACGATTTGCTCGAAAAGCATTGAAAAATAACCAGCTAACATAGGACCACGAACTATAGCAGCATCATTCTGTTTCATTAGAAATCCCATTGATGCTATTTGAATACCAAATTTTGAAGATGGTCGAGCTTTTACCTTACCATCAGGCATTTTTACTGATTCCATTTGTGCATTTTTAAGACCGAACATTGTTGGCTGACTAGGTCCATATATATCGGCATCTATAATACCTACTCTTGCACCTTTTTTAGACAATGCCGCGGCTATATTAGAAGCAATTGAAGATTTACCAACACCACCTTTACCAGAAGAAACTGCTATAAGATTCTTGATACCAGGTAATACTTCTCTATCTTGAGTGTTAAATGGTTGTTCTGTAATTAGTATCTCAAATTTAACTGAACTGTCTAATTTGCGAAGTTCCGCAATCAATAAATCATTAATTCTATTTACTACCCAGTAAATAGGTTGTACAAGTTTCAGTTTTATTTGAACTGTATCATCACTTATTTCAATTTTATCAATTGCATTAAGTTCAGATAGACTAATACCCAAATCGGGATCTTTGACTTCACTAATACTATTTAATATATCTTTCTCTAATAACATTATTCATTCCAATACTTTTTTTTAAATATTTTGCTCTCAAAACGAAAATTAACTATTAATCGTGTAAAAGTGTAACTATTATACTGAGTAATGTGTCTTTAGTATTAGATATGAGGTGTAAAATTAGATTTGCAATTATTTAAAAATGCACTTATCTTTGTTTTATGTTAAGAATGAATAAATTTTTAGTTTAACTAATGAGGTTTTAAAATGAATAAATTATTAACCATTATACTAGCAATAGCTATAACAACTACAGCTTATAGTATTGATAAGTATGATAATGTAAGTATAAATCAAAATGAGAAAATTGATTATACTTCTCCTAAACTGGAAGTAGAAACTATTTCCAACAAGAAGAATAACTCAATTCAAAAATTGAATGATGCTCAAGCATTATTGAGATTTGAGAGATTCTATTTTATGCATTATTCACGTTCTAATCCAATAGATTGGGATCCTGCTACTAACGCAATTGGTATAGCAATTAACGAAAGACAATTTTTACCAGGTGCATTTGATGGTTCTAAATTATATATGTTGAGAACTACTGATATGGGTGGAACTTGGGATAGTGTTCACGTTTACAGAAATGCTGATATTGGACCTTTTTATCCATCTTTGGCTTTCACTAACCCAACAAAATCTTCTAATATTGAAGATTTGAGCTATGTTATGTATGCTCCTCAAACTACTGAAAAGACTAACGGTACGTGGGCAAATGGATCAGGCGGAGTATTTGCAATTTATGATAAATCAATTGGAACAGATCCTGAGCCAATCAATCAAGATGCTCCTGAGAGTGGTTTCCCACCAGATGCACAGCATTGGGGTAACTTATTATTAAATACTAATGAAGTAAATAATACTATATTTGGTTATGGTACATTAGATCCTGTTACTGCAAATGATCAGTTCGGATATTATGGTTATTGGGGGTTTGACTTTGATGATCAAGGAATTGTAAGTAATATTCCTAAAGAATGGTGGGCTAACAAATTTAGAGATCCAGGAGGAAAGACTCAATCTTGGAATGGTCCTATGTCAGTTACTTATGACGATCAAGGTACATTATTCGCGGGTGTAAATAATAGACACTTTGAAAATGCTGAACCAAGATTATTAGGTATTTCTAAATCTACAGATAATGGTGATAACTGGTCTAGTTTTGAATTAATGCCAGAACTTACTTTAAACAGTATATTGGACAATCATCCTGGTTATACATCTGTTGGAATTATGAACCCTTATTCTGGTAATGCAATGTTCTCTAGAGGTACTAATAAAGTATCGTTTATTGCAGGTGTAATTATAAGTGGAACAGACCTTCCTACATTAGCATTCTTAACTGAATTTAAATATGATAATGGTGTATTTAGTTTAACTGAAATAGCTGAATTAGAATCATCTGGACCATTTACTACTAGAGAGCACTCTTCAACTACTGCAGATACTAACTCATGGGCGATTAGATATCAAGCTTCAACTTATGGAAACAATTTCCAGGTCGCTAATACAGTTGATGGTGATAAAGTTCTATTAATGTATATCGATGCTGTAAAAGGTAAAACTATTCCTCTTAACCCTCCAGTTCAAGTTTACTTAGATGTTAGAGATCCATTAACAAATGAAATAGTTGAGCAACAAGATATGCTTGATACTATTTTACAATATGATATATTCTCTGTAGTTTATGATATGAATACTGGAAGATGGGGTAATCCTGTAAATATTACAAATGATGAACATGTAGAAACATTATTTAATATTCCTAATGTAATACCTGACATTGAAAATGTTCCAATTTTAACTTACACAACTACAGAATCTTCTTACAGATTGAACAAATTCAATTTCCCTCAACCTATTAAAGATATGTTAGTTGATTGGGGTACTATATTGAACTTTACTGGTAAAATGGATGCAACTAAACCTCAATCTGGTGCTATTGGTTCTGTTAAAAAATTGGACTTCAATGTTGAATTTGGCAATGTTTCTCCGAATCCAGCTGTTAATACTGATATGGTTGAAGTATCATTTAGTGTTGAGAAACTATCTACAGTTTCTTTAGCAATGTATGATAATATGGGTAACAGAGTTTCGACTCTATTGAATAATAGATTAACTCAAGCAAATAATAACAATACATTAAATGCTAATATATCTAACTTAAATTCAGGTACTTATTATTTACAATTAACTGTAAATGGTGTTTCATTTACTAAGAAAATGGTAATAGTTAAATAACTATCGATTTGTTAGATTAGTTTTAAAATAAAAAGGGCTGAATTTCAGCCCTTTTTTTTATTTATATTGTAATTGCAATTAAGCCTTTAGCTCTAATTGTTTTTCACATTTAGATTGGAATTCTGATAATATATAGTCTAAATCCGATATTTCTACATCAGGATTAGCTAATATGAAGCGAATAGAGAGCTTTTCATCTATATAACAATAATTGAATAGAGCTTTTCCTTCTTTATACATTTCATCTCTTGCTACCAGGTTTATCTCATTAATTTCTTCTAATGATAAATCACTATCAAAATTGAATCGGAAATTAACATTACAATATGTAGTAGGAGCAAGCAATTCAAAAGAAGAGTTGGATTGTATTTTTTTAGTTAAATAATTAGCAAGAGAAACCATTTTATCAATTCTTTCTTCATATCCTTTCATACCATAATACTTGAAAGAAAGCCATAGTTTTAACGAATCGACTCTTCTACCACATTGTATTGATTTTTTTCCTAAATCTAAATCGTCATATTCATGTTCATGAAATAGATAATCAGATGTTTGTTCGCACACAGCAGGTAATAATTGATTGTTATCTTTTAATAATATTACTGAACATATTAATGGAATTCCCATTAGTTTATGCGCATCCCAAGAAATGGAATCAGAGTTTTGTATTCCTTTAAGAAGGTGCTTGTGAGTATTACTAAATATTAGTGCTCCGCCCCAAGCCCCATCAGTATGGAACCATAAATTATATTTTTTAGCAATTTGTTGTAATTCTGTAAGTGGATCGAATGCACCAACCTCAGTAGTACCAGCTGTACCACAAACATAAAATGGCTTTTTACCTATTTTTATTGCGTTTTCGATACTTAATTCAAGTTCAGAAGGAATCATTCTATGATTAGAATCAGCTTTTACTTTGATTACATTCTCTTCGCCGAATCCAAGTACATTTGCAGCTTTCTCAAATGAATAGTGTGAATGCTCAGATACAAAAAAACATAATTCTGGTTGATTGCTTAACCCTTTACTTTTAATTTCCGGGAATAAAGTGTTTCTTGCCACTAACAAAGATATAAGATTAGCGTTACTACTACCTGTTAAAAAAGTACCATCTCCATTCTCAAAGCCCATTTTCTTACAAAGCATATCAATCATATATGTTTCTATAATTGTTGCAGCAGGAGCAGTCTCATAAGTATAAACAGATGTATTCCGAAGAGTAGTGACGAATTCTGATATTAGAGCAGGATAATTTCTTCCAGCCCATAGTTGATTACTAAATAAAGGATGGGCTGTATCCACAGAACCGGTCATATATTTATCAATTGAATTATATAAATCAATTTCTCCATTCGAGATTTCTTTAATATCTAAATCTAGATGTTCAATCATCTCATTTGGAGATTTGTAGTCTAATACTTTTGTATTGGAAAAATCTTTATTTAATTCTGATTCTAATAATTCGAATAATTTGGATAAATTCATATAATTAAATGATATTTTTTTAACTAGAACGAAGTAATGTATGAATAATTATAAAAAAAAAGCTCCACAAATAATTGTGGAGCTTGGCGGGACCGACGAGACTCGAACTCGCGACCTCCAGTGTGACAGACTGGCATTCTAACCAACTGAACTACGATCCCTTTTTCAATTTCGTAACGAAATCAAGACTCAAACATAACACATAGATTTGAATTAACAAAACATTATTTTAATATTTAATTCAATATTATCACTTTTTTTACAACTCTTTTATCATTATATTCAACTGAAATAAAGTAAGCACCTGAAATAACATTATTAAGCTCAATTTGTTTATTAAGCACTCCAGGACCAAAATTTAAACTTTCTTGAAAAATATTTCTACCTTGAATGTCTGTAATATTAATTTTAAGTGAATAATAGTCATTTAAGCTAAGTGCCAAATTAACATTTCCAAAGTTTTGTATTATTGTTGGGTAGACATCTAATTCTGAATTTGGAGAATAAACAGCTTCAGGAGTAATCTCATTTTTATTGACTCCACATTGAATTACTTCTTTTTCTAGTGATACTAGTAATAAATCTTTATAAGGGTAATAATAATCTTTTAAATAAGACTTAACTTTTATTCTAGCAAAAGCCGTATCGTTTTCAAATTCGATTTTTGGTATATCTATATAGTATTGATTGTCAAAATTTCTTTTTATCAATGGGTAAGTTTTTGATTTGAATTCAGAGTAGAAAACTTCAATTTCAGTTTCTAATATTTGATTATCAGGAAATATATAGAATACCAATCTTTTGAAATCTCCATTATCTAATTGATTATCTGGAGATATAGCAACTCCAGACGATTTGATTGCTTCGAAAACATTTGGTAATCCGTAACCGAATCTATTGTCAGGGTTATCATATTTATCAGCAGATTTAAACATCATTGATTTTAAACTATAAGAGTCAGTATTACCAAAAGCAGATTTAAGTAAACCGAAACTACCTGCTATTAAAGGAGAAGCTAGCGAAGTACCTGCAGTAGGAGTGTACTTATCTTCACTATTAGGACTAACACTATAGATACCACCTCCTTGAGCAACTAAGTTTGGTTTCATTGTACCTTTTGAATTAGGTCCATTTGAACTAAATCCAGTTAATGTTACGCCATCGACTCCTAAAGCACCTACAGCAACACAACTGTCAGCATCAGCTGGACTTATTAAGGTCTTAGGCATATCACCATTATTGCCCGCAGCAATCACACAAATCATACCCATTGCAGAAGCATCATTTATTGATTTAGAAGCTATAGTGTAACTACCATCCAAATTATCGTAGTTGAGTGAATTAGTATCTAGCCCCTTATAACCTAATGAAGCATTAATAATATCCACTCCATTATTTTCCATCCAAATAATAGCTTCAGCAAAATAATCTAATTCAAGATATGTTTCACTTCTATTATCTTCTGTTTTAGCAAGATAAAATTCTGCATTTGGTGCTACTCCTATGTAACTCTCATTATCAAATGCACCCACTGTAGAAAATACTAAAGTACCATGATCATCTTGTGAATCTATATCTTCCTCTTCATTATGGACAATAGAATCTCTGAATATAAAATCAAATGATTTTATTACATTTGCTTTTATTATAGCTTTATGGTTTCTTAAATCGAAACCATTATCAAGAAACCCAATCCTAACTCCTTTCCCTGTAAACCCGTATCTATGAAGATTAGGAATATTAAGCATATTTAAGTGGTTGAATGAATTTCCATATTCGAATACATCACAATTATCATATTCAAGAGTATTTATAATATTGTTGTAGTGCTCTACAACAGATTGAATATCTTTTACAAAGCTAAAATTCCTTATTATTTCAATATAATTAGTATCTATTTCTGCTATTATGTAATTATACCATTTGAGTTTTGAGTGAATAGTCACACCGTTATTTTCAAGAGAATCCAAATAGTTTTCGTAAATTGGGATGTCTTTTTCGAAAATAATATTATCTGATTGTAGATTTAATTTTCTTCGTTCTATAGCACGTGGATCTAACTCAGAAAGGATTTTATTGTATAGAACATTATTAAATTCAAGTTTCTGGTTGCCTTTATCATTTAGATAAATGCGGTAATAATTTTGTGCATTTAGCGAAATATTTACAATCACTAAACAGATCGATAGTATTATAATTCTCATAGTAAAAAGACAGATTAATTTTATTCAAGTTACAAAATAGTAAATAAAAATGAGTGTAGTTTTTATAACTGGAGCAGGAAGAAGAATAGGTAGGGCTTTAGCAATTAATTTTGCAAAAAAAGGATGGGATGTAGCAATTAATTATAATTCATCTGAAAGAGGAGCATTTGATACAGTAGAAATATGTAAATCTTTTGGTGTAAAAGCTAATGCTTATAAGGCAGACGTTTCGAATAAGAATGAGATTATAAGAGCTTTTGATAAGTCAATTGATGAATTAGGTTTACCCACAGTATTAGTCAATAATGCAGGTATATTTCCCAAAAGAACAAGACTAACTGAAATCGAAGAATCACTTATAGATAATACTTTTGCTATCAATCTAAAAGGTGAATTTTTCACAAGTCAGTATTTCTCGCAACTTGCAAAGCCCAACAGTCGTATTATTAACATAGCATCGCTTGGTGCATTTGAGATTTGGAAAGGTAGATTACCGTACCATATTTCTAAATCAGCTCTAATACATATGACAAAAGCATTAGCTGTAGAATTGGCACCGAATATCTCTGTTAATAGTGTGAGCCCAGGAGCTATAGAAATAATAGATGATCCAGCAATAGATTCTTCTCTTATTTCTACTGATAAAATACCAATGGAAAGATATGGTACTCCAGAAGATGTATTCGATGCTGTATATTTTTTTGCTACTACCAATAGTTACATTACTGGACAAAACATTAATGTTGATGGTGGTTATCATTACTCGAGATAAATTATGAAATATGAAAAAGAACTATTGAAAGCATACGAAGACCCAGGATTTATGCATAGTAAAGAAGGTAGGACCATACGTATGCTTTCAGAATATTATCACCCACAAGCTTCATTAAAGAAGAACAGAATTTATAATACAATTGTATTTTTTGGTTCTGCTCGTTCTATATCGTCTGAAGATTATAAAATTAGGATGAAAGAGCTTTTAGAAAAGAAAGCGTCGGGTCAAGATGTTGATGAAAAAATTAGAATGCTAAAAAAACTTGAATTTACTTCTAAATACTATGATGCGGCAGTTGAATTTGCTAAAAAAATATCTGAGTGGTCAAAGACTTTAACTACTGATAATAAAGTTTATGTTTGCACAGGTGGTGGACCAGGTATGATGGAAGCAGCTAACAGAGGAGCGTATGAAGCTGAATTTCAGAATATCGGATTTAATATTGAACTTCCTTTTGAACAACATCCTAATCCTTATATAACCCCTGAATTAAATTTCGAATTTCACTACTTTTTTATGAGAAAATTTTGGTTTGTTTATCATGCTAAAGCGATTGTAGTAATGCCAGGCGGATTTGGGACAATGGATGAATTAATGGAAATGTTAACCTTAGAACAAACAAACGTTATTAGTAAAAAAGTTCCTATAGTTTTATTTGGTAAAGAGTTCTGGAACAATTTAATTAACTTTGATTATCTATTAGAAGTAGGTATGATAAGCGAAAAAGATTTGGACTTATTTATAATTTCAGACGATATAGATGAAGCATTTGATTATGTAGTTAACGGAATTTCTAAATTAATTAGAGTAGAAGAATAATGAAAAGAATCATTATATTATTATCATTTTTTATGTTGACTATCCCGTCTAAGGCTGGGAATTTGGTGTTTAGCAACAGTAAACCTGAGATTGGAGCTAGGGTCAATATTACCTATGAATCAGATTCAAGCGTATTAGACTCAAATTTTCTAATAGTTTACCACTTCAGAGATAATCAGAAATTTCCAACTGCAGAAGCAACATTACTTAATGGTAGTGCACGAATATTTATTGACTCTAGAGATAACTTTATGTTATTAAAAGTGATAAATAAATATGGTATTGTAGATGATAATAGAGGAAAATATTGGGATTTGGTAATTTATAAAAATGGAAAACCAGTAAGAAATGGATTTCTTAATAAAGCCATTAGTTTTCTAGGTTCTACAGGAGAAAATTATACTAGAGTGCCAAATTATGATAGTATTAAAGTTGCTTTAGAACAAGAAATTAATCTATATCCTGATAATTTTAGAGCAAAATTAGCTTATGAAACCTTGAAACTTGATTTCAAATTAATTAAATATGAAGAATACAGTGAAAAGTTAAAAGATATTTTAAATACTAAGATTGATATTAACGATGAATTATCAATTTCGGCAGCTATAAAAGCATTAAACTCTCTTAATGAACAAGATAAAGCTAATGAATTAGAAAAGCAATTTATCAAAGAGCATCCCAAAAGTGATATGGCAAAAGACCAAAGACTCGAAGAACTTGCCAATGTTAATAGTTTTGATGAATTCATTAATAATCTTTCAGTTTATTTAAATGATAATTTTAATGATCGTGAGATCGAGACAGTTTATAATTCTTTTGTCTTTGCACATTCTCAATCAAAGGAATTAATGAATAAGTTAAATCAAAATCTAAAAAGACTAAATCATATTCCTGCATATTTGTATAATGAAATAGCACTAACATATTTAGAAGATCAAGATATAAAAGATGAATTCACTCTAAAAGAGTTAATTGATAATGCTATGTTATATTCGAATATTGGATTAAGTAAATTGGATAGTTTATTTGATTTCAAACCAATTGATGTCTCTTATCCAGAATGGAGAGTATATGTTTCGAAGAATGAATCTGATTTATATCTCACACAATATAAACTTAATCTACTAACTAAAGACTCAATTAATGCATTATCAAGTGTTGTAAAGGCTATAGATGCTGCACCATATCAAATGAACTCAACTCTCTATATTGAAGCTCTAGAATTGGCTAATAAGTATAATAAAACAAATCAGATAAAGAGTATAATTGAGAAAGCTTATGAGAATAATATTGTAGATAGTGACTTAGAAAAATTCATTTTAAAATTAATCTCTGAAAATAATAATATAGAGATTAGTTATATAAATGAACTAATAAAATCGAATAAGAATAACAAGATTGATAAGTTAAAGAACTCACTTACAAAAGAAACTCAACTTAGTGGATTTGTACAGAATACAGACGGTACTTTTGCTGATTTGGATAAGCTTAAGGGTAAGGTAAAGGTTGTATTGATTGGTTCTAGCTGGTGCGATGTATGCACGGAAGTATATCCTATATTCAATCAACTTCATTCCCAATACAAAGATGAATCAAAAGTAGGAATAATAGGTATTTCTATATGGGAAGATGACAACGCTAAGGAAAGTATAATAGAAATGATAAAAGATTTTGAGCTAGAATATCCAAACTATATAGATAATACTGACCTAATCCCCAGAAAACTAAATGTATTCGGATTCCCAACAATTGTGATAGTTGACCAAGATAATTATATACGCTACACAATCAGAGGATTCAAAAATAGGGAAGAGCTACTAGATTTGGTTAACGACTTTGTTAGGATATTGGAGTGAGGGTAGTTTTATGAAGTGAAGAATGACTTTTTATGAAAAAGTCATTTTCTATATTTATGTTTTTCGAACCAGGAGACCCTTGAACTATCATCTGGATAATCTTGTTTGTATTTATGATCAAAATTCAGAATAGCTGACCAACATGAATTGAGAACAAAAACAAAATTATCTGAATAATAAGACTCTAAAGTAGATATTTCCTTGACTTTCTTAAAAGTGTCTCCTTTCTTAATACTATCTGGTGTAATAAAGTTTTTATC
>JBFHKR010000064.1:0-14230 GCA_041595255.1 Chlorobiota bacterium | reverse complement strand
GGTATGATAGTCTCAGAAAATGGTGAGATTTTCACAACGCACGATGGCGGTATTAGCTGGATAAAATCTGATTTTACTAAGGAATTCACCCCCAATAGATTAAGATTTCTATCGAATGGAGATGCGATTATAGTAGGGGATAAAGGTACTCAAATAAAGTCATTTGACTTTGGAAACACGTGGGTGGAAAACACCAATTTAGATACAAATAGAAATATAATTGATTTCGATTGTAAATCTCCGTTTGAATGTCAATTGTTAACAGATATCAATCAAATATTTAGTACCAACAATAAGTTAGAAATTGATTCTGATCATGAATTCAAAGCTACTTTTACCCCCTCATTTTATCTGTCTAAAACAACAACAGAAGCCCTGAAATCAATCATGGCAAATGGTGATAGTTACGTAGTAGGAACTGGAGCAATCTATGTAGATAAAATAAATACAATTGAAAGATATTTTCATACATTGATGAAAACAACAAGTTTCGATAGTTATGAGTTTATGATTTATTCAGAATTGATGACTGATAAAAAAGGAGTAATTACAGAGTTAGAAAAGCTAGATAGTATAAATGTGCTTTATTCTTTGAATAATGACATTCTGTATTATTTCTACACAAATTCAAGTTACCCACCTTATGAAATTCTGAAAACTACTGCTACTTTTGATAAATTTTATACATCTTTGAATCAGATAGTAATTCCTCTAAAGGATGGAAATCTCGTTTATATGGATAGTCTGGTATATGATAGGAACGGGTTTAACTCAAGAACAACAACCATAAAGCTAGATGATTCACCTCTTCACGATTACCACCAAATAACTCCAGCGAAAGGAATAGCAATAGGTGAAAGTGGGAAGTATTATATTACAGATTTCACTACTGGTATAGAAACCCAAACACACACACCAGAAATCGAGGTATATCCTAATCCTACAACTGATGTTGTAAAAATTCATTTCAGTAATATGATACAAGTGGAATCCCTCGAGATTTATGGTATAACGGGTAATCTAGTCGAACGCAATAGCTATTCTGACTATACTAATAACATAATTCAGAAGACTGACAAGCTGACTACCGGCGTTTACTTCATAAAAATTATCACCAGCAATGGGGTTTTTCACAAGAAAATTATTAAATTTTAGCTTTACTAATAACAAATAATGAAATTATTATGAAGCAAAAATTGAGTTCTATATCGGTAAAGAGTTTCATACTCGTTTTTCTTGTAGCTTGTTCATTCAATGCATTTCCGGTAAGTGATGATATACAGCTAGGTAAACAAGTTCAACAAGAGATACAAAATGACCCTAAACAGTATCCCATACTCAATAATGCCGCAGCTCGTAGTTATTTACAGAATATGATAAATCAAATAATTATGTCTCCTAAAATCAAGTATAGAAAAGAATTTGCTTATAAGGTGGAAATAATAAAAGATGATAACACTGTAAATGCTTTCTGTACTCCTGGTGGTTATATTTATGTATATACTGGTTTGCTTAAAAAATTAGATAACGAAGCGGCTTTAGCTGGAGTATTAGGTCACGAAATAGCCCATGCTGAGAACAGACACTCAACTCAAAGAATGACAAAAGCTTATGGTGCGTCCGTACTTACGAATATTGTATTAGGTAATGATGCTGGACAATTGGAACAATTAGGTGCTAATTTGCTAACTGGTCTTGCATTATTAAAAAATAGCAGAAGTGACGAATTAGAATCAGATGAGGATTCTTTCCACTATCTGGAATCAACTAAATGGTATCCAGGTGGGATTAAATTCTTCTTTGAAAAAGTAATGACAAATAAAAGTTCATCTATTTTCGAGGAATTGTTATCTACTCATCCTATGCCACAAGATAGATTAGACCAAATTAATAAACTAATAAAAGAATCAAATACTACAGGCGCAACTAAAGGTGATAATTTATTCAAAGCTAGATATCAAGAATTTCTAAAATCTTTATAGTTATATGAATTCAATAGAAAAATTAATAGAATCAGAAAAAAGAAATAACTCAATTCTTTGTGTTGGATTAGATATTGTTGCTGATAAAATGCCTCAACATTTAGAAAGAAGTATTGAGGGAATGCTTGAGTTTAACAAAGCAATAATTGAAAGTACATCAGATTTAGTTTCTTCTTATAAGATTAACTTTGCATTCTATGAACAATATGGAAAAAGAGGATATGAACTACTAGAGAATACAATAGCTGTGATTCCTTCAGATATACATATAATTGCAGACGCAAAGAGGGGAGATATAGGTAATACTTCTGCTGCCTATGCAAAGGCTGTATTTGAAGAGTTAAGATGTGATTCTATTACTATTAGCCCATATATGGGGGAAGACTCTGTAAGCCCTTTTCTAAGCTATTCTGATAAGATGGTATTTCTGCTATGCTTGACTTCTAACTCGGGCTCAAATGATTTTGAGAAAGAAAAAATAGGCGATAAATATTTATATGAAGTCGTACTAGAAAAATCGATGAATTGGGGAGGGACTGATAATCTAGGATACGTTGTCGGTGCTACTCACCCAGAAGAACTGAAAAACATAAGAGATTTAGCTAATGATAGGTACTTTCTGATACCAGGAATAGGGGCACAAGGCGGAAGCCCTGATGAAGTTATGGATGCAAATGGCTCAGGTCCATCTATAATTAACTCTTCCAGAGGAATAATATATGCAGGAGGTAATGAAGATAAATATGCAGATTTCATTAGACTCGCTGCACTTGAATTGCGTAATCAACTAAATGAAGCAAGGATTTGAAAGAGGTTGAATATCAAAAATTAGTTCGTAATTATTTATCGAGCATTCCTTTGACTAGTTTCACAACTAAGTCAGGCAAGTCAATACAAATAATCTCCCCTGGAATAATTAATGTCAACGAAGGCCCAGATTTTCTTGATTTTGCGATAATGCTAAACGGAAAAGTGATTGTTGGAGATGCAGAATTTCACATAAATGCATTAGATTGGGAAAACCATAAACACTTTCAAGATAAGAATTATGATAATGTAATTCTTCATTTAGTTTTCGAAGATAATTCGGAATTAGAATATCCTGATATATTAGTTCTAAAAAAAGAAAATGTCTCAAAAATAGATATTAAACCACAAATCGAAAGCATAAATTCTTATGAAGAAATTCAACATTTTGCTTTACTTAGACTACTTAGAAAATCAACTATAGCTCAAAAAAATATAAATCAAAATGGCCAAAAAAAAGGAATACTTATCACAGTTAAGGAATTCCTAATTGGATACATGAGTAAAAAAAGAAGACCAGTATATAATCAAAAAGGAATAATTGAATTTCTAACAGAGTTTGATAAATCTAGAGCTTATTCTTTCTTAGAAAGCATAATAGATGGAGTTAGTATAGATATTTATAATAAACTCGAAGATATTGTTAATCATAGAATTTATAACGAAGGTAAAGGATTAAGAGTAGAGATACTAATAAATTGTATTTTACCTTTGTCATTATGCCTCTCTGATACAAAGAATAGAGTAAAATTATTAGAATGGTATTGGGCATCTAAATCAATAAATACTTATGGATTGCTATCAAGAAGATTTCCAGATCTATCGCAAGATTATGTATGGCAACAACAGGGAATGCTAGAATACCTAAGAGATCATGGTAATAAGAAAAATATAACAGCCGAAGAAATACAAGACTACGGCATTAATCAAATACTGGATTTTTACAGCTATGGAAAAATTGAATAAAGTAAGGGAGATGAGATGAGTTTCATAAAATCAATAACGAATTCTAAATCAATGGTAATGAAACCACTAAATTTTTTAATATTTAGATTTTTGAATAACAATTTATACGAAATAAATAAAGTTATTAAAAATTCCAAATTAATAAGTAATAACCAAATTTACTTAGAACTTATTAATGGAGATAAATATTACTTTACTTCTAATGATGTTAACCCTCCAGAAAATCTAGCAAATAAGATAAAATACTCAGACAAAACAAAAGTAAATAAAATATTGGAATATGAAAGATTCTTTTTTATATATGATTTAATGGAAGAAGTTTATGTTAAGGGTTCACATTTTAATCAAATTAATTATACTGAATATGGTACTATTATAGATGCAGGGGCAAATATTGGAGCATTTACTATTAATGCAAGTAGTAAGACAAGAGACAGTAATTTTATTTTAGTTGAGCCAGAAGCTAAAAACTGTATTGATCTTGATAAAAACTTAAAGTCAAATAATGTTAAAGATTATCAAATCGTTCGAAAAGGTCTTTGGTCGTCTGATGGAGAAATGTCATTTTTTACTAGCAATAGAGCAGGAGAACATAGCTTAATTGAGAATGAAAAAAAAACAAAAGTAACTATAGAAATTCTAAAACTAGAATCATTATTTAAGCAATTTCATGTAACAGCCCCAGTACTATTGAAGATGGATATAGAAGGGGCTGAATTAGAAGTAATAAGAAGTAGTATCGAATTTTTAAAAGAACAACAGAATTTAACTTTACTTATTGAGGCATTACACTTCGTTGACAATAAAGAAACTTACAAAGAATTAATCCCTTTATTAAATGATAATGGATTTGAGATATTAGATTGGGGAAATGATTTTAGGGGTACTATACTTGCTAAAAATGCTAATATGAAATAGTTTACAGTTAAAATGATATACAAATAATTCAAAGTAAATTCGCATTAGGAAGTCTATATGTTAATAAATTATGAGCTTCAGATTATAATTATAAACAAAATGTTAAAGAAATTATGAATGGAACTTATTATATTAAATTTAATTCTTTTACAAAACATTAGGATAAACTATGAAGAAAATAATGATGTTATTAATAAGTATTGTAATATTAATTGCATGTAGTGATGATAAATCGACTAATACAGATGGATTTAATATTAATAAATATAATGTTATTGCGTTATTTGGATTTAATCAATCGTTAGTTGATAATAGCACAAATAAAATCGAATTGATCGCAGAAGAGATTTCCTACTCAATGGATAGAAATCAAAAGGGCACTTCTGCATTATTATTAAATTCGGAATATAGTTTCATTTTCACTGATGAAAAATTTAACTCAGTTCTTGACCTTTCACCTACTTTTACATTATCTATGTGGATAAAACCAGACTTAAATGCTTGCAGAGGCGATAAACTAGGTTACATAGACGTAATTGGAAGGTGGTTTGCCACAGGAGATAGTGCTAGTTCATATAGTGTATGTATTTTGAAAGATAAACTTATCGAGGGTAGAACTTATAATTTTAAAGGCGACAAGGGTAATACATGGATAAAAAGTAGTACAACACTTTCAGATAATGAATGGAGTAATATCATAGTCACAAGAAATGAAAATGGGTTAATGTTTATATATCTAAATGGAGAAGAAATTGCTAAAGGAATTGTTAATGCACCTCAAGGTTCTAATTACGAACTTTATATTGGTAAACGAAGAGATTATAGTACTTACTTTATAGGACTTATAGACGATGTAATAATATTAGATGACTATATAGATGAAAGTCAAATAGAAAACTTAATGAACTATAATATTAAATAATTACCTTAATAAAAAAAACCTGGCTTGGCAGCCAGGTTCTGTGTGTCATAATTCAAGCGAGTGCTTTACGAGGTGAGAATACTTTTATTCCATCATCATCTTTCTGATGAATGCTGGTCTTTCATACATTGAATAATTATCTTCTTTGATTTTTTCTATTACTTTATCTTCTACTGATTTTTTCTCTTTTGATCCATTGTGTAATTCTAGCCTTTTAGATTCGAATGCTGTTCCTAGCTTACTATTAACTACTTCTTTAACTTCACTTTTATTTCTTAGAAATGTAGGTTCATCATAGTTCTTCAGCTGGGTTACCCCCTTTGGGCCACTATCCATTGTTTTAGCACTTAGAAAGCTTGTTTTACTCTCTTGGTTCATTCTTTTTTCAGTTAGATTATCTTCTTGCTTACTATTATTTTCTTTATCCTTATTGAAACCAGTAGCTACAACAGTAACCATAATTTCGTCTTCCATTTCATCATTGTAAACTACACCGTGTATAATGTTTGCATTTCCACCTGCTGCTGCTTCTACTATTTGTACAGCTTCTGATACTTCGAACATTGTTAGGTCGCTACCACCAGTAATATTAACCAACACTCCCTTCGAACCTTCTATAGAAATACCATCTAGTAATGGTGATTTTATTGCTTTTTCAGTTGCTTCGATAGCTCTGTTGTCACCAGTTGCTACGCCTATTCCCATCAAAGCATCTCCCATATCTTTCATAACTGTTCTTACATCAGCGAAATCCACATTTACCACACCGTGTTGAGAGATTATATCTGATATACCTCTTGTCGCATTATATAATATTTCATCAACAGTGAGGAATGCCTCTTTAAAACTAGTTTTCTTATCGATTATTTCTAATAATTTCTGATTTGGAATTACAATTAATGCGTCAACGTTTTGTCTGAGTTCTGCAATCCATTTTTCAGCAACTTCCATTCGTCTTTTGCCTTCCCAATGAAATGGAGTAGTTACTATTGCTACTGTAAGTGCATCCATTGATCGAGCTATTTTTGCTATTTCAGGAGCACCACCTGTACCTGTACCACCTCCCATTCCGGCTGTGATAAAAACCATATCTGCTTTGTCAAGCATCTTTTTAATATCTTCTACACTTTCTTCTACCGAAATTTTTCCAATAGTAGGGTCGGCACCTGCCCCTAAACCTTTTGTTTTTTGTTTACCCAATTGAATGCGTATATCGGCTCTATTATAGTCTAGAGCTTGGTTATCAGTGTTTGCAACTATAAAATCAACACCTTGAAGTCCTTTTTCAATCATGTTGTTTATAGCATTACCACCACCACCACCTACGCCAATGACTTTGATTCTGGCGTTCTTTTCTTGTGAATGTGTATCTAAAGATATCATCTGGATGCCCCCAAAAATTTAAAATTTAATTTATTTTTATAATTCTTCTATAAACTTTTTTATCATACTGAAAGAGTTAGTTACGGTCTTTCCTTTTTTCTCTGCTTTTTCTTTTTCTTCCTTTTTAGCTGTCTTTCTTGCAAAAATATTTTTAACAGGATTCTCTTTTACTCTTTCTATTTTCTCAACTTCTTCTGAAACTAAATCTTCTTCTAATTCATTAGTTTCTTCATTTTCAATTGTCAAATCTTCTATTTTGAATGAATCAATATTTCCAATTCCATTCAATGCTAATCCTACAGCAGTAGAATAGACAGGGCTACTTACTTCAGGTGCTAACCCACTGTAAGAGAGATTAGTTGGGATCCCAATTTTTATAGGCATACCAAACACTTCTTTAGCTAATTCCTCAGTCCCATTAAGTAATGCTGTACCACCAGTGATAACTACACCAGCTCCTAAACTATGTGCATAACCAGACCTATTTATTTCGGCTAAAGCAAATTCGAATAACTCTTGCATTCTTGGTTGTATTATTTCACATAATTGAGATTTTTGGATTTCCATTGGTTTTCTTCCACCAATACCAGGTACCATAAATACTTCATCTTTCATTATAGAATCACCATGGCAATGTCCATAATCTCTTTTGATTTTTTCAGCTTGATTGGTAACGATACCTAACACTTTTCTGATATCATTAGTCACGTGTTTACCTGCTAGCGCGAATACAGAAGTAAATCTGTATATACCTTCTTCAAAAATTGCTACGTCAGTAGTCCCACCACCTATGTCTACTATTGCTACACCCATTTCTTTTTCGGGTTCTAATAATACTGATTTACTACTTGCAATTGGTTCGAGTATTACATCTTTTACTTTTATATCTAATCGTTCTACACATCTGTAAATGTTGTTAATCGCAGTTTTCAAACCAGTTATTATATTTACATTTGCTTCCATTCTAATACCAGACATTCCTATTGGGTCTGTAATTCCATCTTGACCATCAATTATGAAGTCTTGTGGTATTACGTGCAATATTTTTCTTTCAGAAGGAATTGCAATTTTACTTGCATCCTTAAGTAGTCTATCTACGTCGGCTTGAGTTATTTCTTGCTCACTATTAGAAATGCCTATTATGCCACGTGTCTTAATTGCTTCTATATGGTCTCCAGCAATACCGACTGTAACTTCTTTTATTTTAATACCAGATTGCTCTTCAGCTTGTTCTATAACTTTTTTTATACTTTTAATTGTCTTTTCTATATTTACAACTACACCTCTATTCAAGCCTTCGCTTTCAGCTATGCCTATTCCTAATATCTTTAGCGTGTTATTACTTGGATCTGGTGAGGTAACCAAAGCACAAACTTTAGAAGTTCCTATATCTAAACCTACTGAAATAGGTAAACCATTTTTTAATGTAGAGGACATATTAATACCTTAGATTTTTTAAATTTCTTCTATAACTATTCTGTCAAGCCATCTCAAATCAACTGTTTTAACTGTAGTCAAAAGTACTCGTGCTGATTTATCATTCATAAGTATTCTTAACTTGTCAAACTTATTTTCTATATTATCATCCAAACCCAAATATATTTTTGCCGTTTCGAAAGGACCAATTATCTCAAATCCTTTCTCTTCATCTATATATCTTATCTCACTGACAAAATCCAAAACTTCCTGTTTTTTATTTAGTTCATCTATGATATTAATTGCTACTTTGATCAGTGAAGTATCTGAAGCTATAAAGCCAGATACTATTACTAAATCTGAATATTCTTTTAAAACTTTATAGGGGAGAACTACACCTTCTTTATCTATATAATTTAACCTTCCCCCAATATTATAAAAAGCAAATGGATATCTTTCAACTAAATCAAGACTAATTTTTGATTGACTTGCAAAAGAAGCCACACATTTTTTTATATATGGATCTTTTTCTACTACTTCTTCAATCTTCTTCAGTATTACACTGTCTTTAGTCTTTCCATAAGATATTTTCTTTGCTTGTTCAAAGAACTTATCGGAATCATTCAAGTTTAATCCGTTTATCTCGTATTCAGTTATTTTTTCTCCCATAAACCATTCGTCGGATAGGTTTACTAAGTAAACTATACCAACCACAGATATGAGCAGAAAAATTGGAATAATTAACCGTTTCCAATTAGAAATAACCTTGAATTCCGAGACATTCGTGTCTTTCTCGTCTTCCAATGGTCTAACTCATTATATTATTATATGTTAAATAAAGTGGAGTACATTTTGGTGTGTATCATCCCTTTATGCTGCGTATTTTAACAATTCAAATGTAAGTGAGATTACATTAAAATGCAAATTAAATTTTCGTATAATTTTCTCTTAACTCTTCAAAGCCTTGATAGATAAGGGTTTTAATCTAAAAAATATTTTCAACATTTTTTTTAATAGATAAAATTTCGAAGTTTTTATATATTTACCACTTCAGTAGATTTATCTCGTCTACATATATTGTTCGTTTATTTCTAAATAAAGCGAGTACAATTGCTAATCCAATTGCTGCTTCTGCTGCTGCTACCGCCATCACGAAGAATACAAATATTTGACCAGACGAGTCACCCAAAAAAGATGAAAATGCTACCAAACTAATATTCACAGCATTGAGCATTAACTCTATGCACATAAATATGATAATTGCGTTTCTTCTAGTTAATACACCAACGGAACCGATTGCAAAAATTGTTCCGGATAAAATCAAATAATATTCTAATGGAATTGCTTCTATCATTTTAAACTCTTCTGTGGTAAGTCTCTTTCTAAAAATAGTTTCTTTTTACCTAACAACAATGCACCTACTACAGCAACTAAAAGTAATAAGGCTATATATTCGAATGGAAATAAGTATTCTGTAAAAAGCTTATTTCCTAAGTTTTTTACAAGCCCTGTATTTACTGATTCGGCAGTGATTTCATGTACAAATGAACCAGCACTAGTAAATAATACTAAAATTTGAACTACGAATGCAGCTCCGAAAGTCATTGCTACACCCTTTCGTGCATTAAATCTTGTTTCTAAATCATCTTCTTTCCCCAAATTGAGTAATAAGATAACAAAAACTACTAAAACCATTATAGCTCCAGCATAAACTAATATCTGTAACACTGCTATAAATTGTGCATTTAGTGTCAAATATAATCCAGCTAACATTAAAAAATGCAATACCAAATTCATAGCTGATACTACTGGGTGTTTTGATGCTACAGTACCAAATGCAGTTCCAATAGCCACTATACTTAATATTAAAAAGAATATTGTTGTCAATGCCATAAGTTTTAGAATTTTGGTTTTAGAAAATCAAATTTAACAAAAATAAGTTAATTATTTAATTCTTTCAAGTAATAATCTGATATTGATTATCCACAAGAAGAATCATTTATTAATATAGTTCGACTGAATCTATATCGGTTATATTCATTACTTTCTCTATTATTTCACTTAACTCTATATCATTGTTGAGTTTTAGTGTTACTTTTCCTTCAAATACTTTATCTATTGTATCAAACGAAATACCTTTAAGGCTCACATTTTCTATAGAAATTATTCTTTCCGTTATCTCTTTTACTATTCCAGGTCTGTCAATTCCTCTGATAATCAAAGATTTGATCGTGTACCTTGTTTGTTTTTTCAATGGTTTTTGTAGATTCAGCTTTGCACCTTTACGGGCTAACTCTTTTAATAATTGAGCTATATACGATATTTCTAAGTTTCCTTTTCCAAGTTCAATATACATCTCGCGTTCAGAAACCAAGTCTAGTTCTTTTACTACTTTATCAATAACTGATTGTCTAATAGCAACTTGACTATTTACTATTTCTGATTTCCATAGCTTTCTACCTTTTCGGTAATTTTTTGTCTGAATCTCTTTTAAGTATTTATTTAAAACAGATCTAGCTTTATTAGTTGTAATTATGCTTTGCCATTCTTCTGAAATTGATTTTTTACTTGACGTTAGTATCTCAACTTGGTCACCACTTTGCAATTTATAATCAATAGGAACAATTTTACCATTTACTTTTGCCCCAATATAATGGCTACCTAGATCACTATGAATTTGAAATGCAAAATCTAATGGTGTTGAATTAATTGGAAAAGTATACAATTCGTTTTTAGGTGTAAATACATGTATTTCTTGGAGAAATGTATTTTTCTTAAGAAAGTTAAATAGTTCTTCAGGAGATTCTGTTTCGTTACTTTCTATCATCTCACGAACTGAATCCATCCATTCTATTGCATTAGGGTTGTCAAATACTGATTGAGCTGGTATAAAACCTTTTTTATAATTAAAATGAGCTGCTACACCTCTTTCAGCTACTTCATGCATTTCCCTTGTTCTTAGTTGTATTTCAACAGGTCTCCTTTGCGGGCCTAAAACTGCACAATGTATAGATTGATAACCATTTTGTTTAGGTGCGTTTATATAGTCTTTGAAAGTCTCAGGTACTGGAGGATATATAGATGCAGCTAAGCTATAGACATAAAAGCACATATTGGGATCATCACATTCTAAAATTATACGTATAGCAATTAAATCATATAATTCATCTACGGGCTTATTTCTGGCTATAGTTTTGTTAAATATTGAATAAATATGTTTAGCTCTTCCGTATATTTTTACTTTAACATTATTCTTTTCCAAGAATTTATCATTACTAATCTTTTCTAATAGAGGTGCTTTGAAATCTTCTACATATTTCTCTCTATCTTTTCTTTTTCCTAAGAGCTTGGATTTAATATTATCAAACTCTTCTCTATTAGTTATTTTGAATGCTAAATCTTCTAATTCCCATTTTATATTTCTAAATCCAAATCTATTTGCAAATGGGGCAAATACTTCAAGTGCTTCTTTTGCGTCCTTAAGTTGTTTATCTTTTTCTAATGGCGCTATTGTTCTTAGGTTTTCTAATCTTTCAGCAAGTTTTATAAAAATTATTCTAACATCTTTAAACATAGACATTAGTAATTTTCGGTAGTTTTCTAACTCTACTTCTGGTTGGATTAATTCTTCTTCTATGTGATTTATTTTCTCTATACCAGTTACTATATCTGCTATTGTTGTTCCAAACTCAGCTTTTATTAACTTGTAGTCATACTCGTTTTCTTCTTTGATTACATCACATAACAGGGCCGCAATAACAGAAGTATCATCTAATTTTATCTCAGTTGCTACTATTCTAGCTACAGCAATAGCATGACTATAGTAAGGAGTGCCAGACAGTCTTAGACGGTCTTTATTCGCATCTAAAGTTATAAGAAATGCTTTTTTTAGAAGCTCTTCATTACCATTTTTTATGAACTTTTTGCAATCCGCTAAAAGCAAATCAAATTCTTCTTTTGCTTTGTTATTCCCTAGATTGTCTAGATCTGTGTCTGGTATAATATCTCTAATTGCCGATTTGAACATTTTCTTTTTCTGTTATGGTAAGTTGCACAAAAATATAAAAATTGCAAGACTTATTAGGTATGATTTACAATCTATATTTTATATTCGAGTTTTCGTATATTGTAACTAAACAAATTGACAGAAATTACCGATTAATTATTAAAATAAATTTATCTTCTTTATTATGAAATTCTCTGATAAATATTTAGAAAAAGTTAAATCTCTTGTCAAACCTATAAATCATTTTGAGAATTTGGCAAAAGATGGTTTTCTAAATGAGTACATTAAGGATTTTTTCTATGATAAGTATATGAATGATTTAGATTTCAGGGAAGAAATAATGATAATGCAACAGATATATTCACATGAGCCGGTGGAAGAAATTAATAATGAGTATCTTATTGCACTTAGCAATGAATTAACTAATTTCATCGAGAAAAACGAGAAATGATAGAAACTAAAGCAATAGATGAGAACGTAAAAAACTTACTTCTTACAGTTAGAAATCAAGCTGAAAGGTACAAATCCTTATTCAATGAATTGGAAGGGCTTCGCGATGCTATTAATAGTGATATCAATGAATTGCATGAAATATCTGATAAGTATGAAGATAAGTTTAACAACGAAATTATTGATTTAGAAATACGATATGACAATAGTATACAATCGATAGAAGATAAAATAAGCCAAGTAAAACAGCTCGAAATAGATTACAATAAGATTCAGCAACACAAAGCTGACTTTGAAAATTTACTTCAAAAGTTTGAAGTAGAATCAAATGAATTCACCCAAGCATTCGTTGATTTTAGATTTGAAGTAGAGAAAAAAATAGCAGATGAAGTTCGTACAATCAAATCTTATGTAGATAAAGAAATTGAGTTAGAGTCTAGAACTCTGGAAAGTCGTATATATGATAGAATTCGCAAAGTAGATAGACATCTAGAACAATACGATAAGCGAATATACGAAGCAAATAAATTGCAAGATGAGACGAACGCACGTATATTTAAACAAATGCGTTCGCTCGAAGGATTCATGGATAGCATAAAGTCTATCACCGAATCTATGTCACGTACATTCAATAGTGACCTAAGAAACACCGAAAGCCACTTACTCGAAAAAATAGACATAATAGAAGAAAGGCAAGAAAAAATAAAGAAAATTGAATTCCTAGATGATATACTAGAATTAGATAAGGCAATTCGCTCATACAGGCGTGAATTCGAGGTCGAAAAAGAAAAAAACCAAAAGATAATCCACGACTATGAGAAACAAATCTCAATAGTAAGAGGGGAGAATAAGACCCTCGAAGTTGAGCTAAACTCTACAAAAAGCAAATCAAACATAGCAATAGTAACTGCAGTTGTTTCTCTACTGCTTATGGTTGTATTAGTTGCTTTGATATAAAAAAAAGGCCACCCTCAGGCAGCCTTTCATTCAAATTCTTAATTATTCTAACTCACTTTTTCTTTTTCTTTTGTTTCATTGTGGAATATCAAACTCGCACCAGGTTTGAATGTAATATAGTACCAAAGCCATTCTGTCATTACTTTTAGTCTATTACGGAAATCTATTAGGAACATTATATGGATTATTCCCCACATCATCCAGGCGATAAACCCCTTGAATTTCAGTTTCCCAACTTGGGCTATTGCTTTCGCTCTTCCGATAGTAGCCATACTCCCTTTGTCTAAGTATTTGAATGGCTTCCTTGAGTTTAATTTCTTTCTTTGCACAATCAAATCTGCAACATATCGTGCTTGCTGCATTGCTGCTGGAGCTATTCCAGGTACGGTTTTTCCGTTAGCATCTACTAGATACGATGCGTCT
>JBFHKR010000063.1:0-14309 GCA_041595255.1 Chlorobiota bacterium | reverse complement strand
TTCCAAACGTGATCCACTAATGTCGTTTACGTTACCACCAAATGACCAACGAGCTCCACCTACAATATCACCACCAATTTTAACACGAGCATCTTCGAAATTCTCATCGAAATCTATCTGAGCACTAAGTCCTAGTTTACCAAGTTCCTGTGCTATTTGACGAGTGATAATATCAGAAGCGACTGTACCTTGTATATTAATATCTTGTCCACCGCCGTTTGTGTTTTTATCTTTTGAAGTTCTACCAGTTAGCAATAGTAATATAATATCAGTTAATTTTTGCTCATCGTCACCGACACCTGTTTCACCGCCAATTTCATATTCGAAACGTAGATCTGGATTTTCTTTAGTCCCAGTAACAAATATCTCAACTTTATACTTTTTATAATCAGTTGTCGTACCCTCATATCTAGCTATCAAATCAAGAGTTGGATTCGAAATATTACCAGTTGGAAAATTTATATCACCCTCTATGTCAAATGTTTTGAAAAAGGATAATTTACTTCCTTCTTTAAGTATGATTCGACCATATAATTTAGCTTCTTTGCTATTTCTGTTTTTCACATATCTAATATTACGCAAGTTAATAGGTGTACCAACTATAACACTTGTACTAAGAAACTGATTAATCTGCATATCAATCAAAGTTCGTCCTCTGAACTCTACATCCAAATCCATATTGAGTAAATCAAATAAACTTTCAGTTACCTCTTGAGCTTTTTTAGTTTTTTTCACTTTTACACTATCATCTCTACCATAAGTAGCTGTGATTATATTGCCTGTTCTCTTATATATAAATTTAGAACGAACTAGTTGTACTTCCTCTTCATCGGGCATTTTCAAATCTGCAGATTCTATAGCCACATATCCATCTAGATTTGGCTTTTCGAAACTACCATAGAATCGAAGTGAATCTTTCTCTGTTGAAATAATCAGCCTACCAAAAAGATCACTTTTCGCTTTTTGAGTCTCATCGTGCATTACTAAGAATCGATTTGTTTTAAACCCTAAGTCAAGTCCCGAAATATTCATTTCGTCAAGAGTAATATTACCAGAAACATCTGCTACTCCTCCTCTAAGGTCATCGGGCAAATTATATAATTTCACATCTTCTAGGAATACTTTGTTATCTTTAAGTATCAATCCACCTTTGGCTCTATAGCCTACATTAGTAGCATCTACCAAAAATGAAGTATTATCAAATCTTACTATACCATTAAAGTTGAGATCATCTGGGAAGTACCCACCTACAAGCAGCTTTCCTTTTCCTATTCCTTTTAGATAACTAATAGAAGGCACGAAAGGACTTATAATAGAGAGAGGAAGTGAATCAATAACAAATTCCATATCGGCTGACTTAGTAGTAGAAAACCTATTTTCAACTTCTGTTAATGACAAATCAATTGGAAGTGAATTGATCTCCCCTTTGACTAAATCTGGCATATTACTATCATCCGAATAATGATTGATTACCAGATTACCAGTAATTTGTTTATTGGCATATTCTAATTCTGCGTCTATATCACCTACCATTTGCTCATTAACACTTAAATCATTTGAATTTGCATAGAACTTCATTTTAGGATTCTCTACATCGCCATTAAGCACTACATTTAGTGAATCTACTCGACCACTTAATTGCTCGAATGCTTTTCTATTTTGTCTAGGTACAAACGACTTTATAGCTTGTAAATCTAGATTATTTAGCGTCAATGTAAAATTTTTAAATCTATTATCATCAGCATTATATTCGCCTCCTAAGTTGATCCTCTCCTTAGTATTTGGATTAGTCAATTCCATAGAATTTATAGTAAACCCACCATCGACGAATTTAGCATCAATTGGTTCGCTTAGTGAAAGATTATATTCATTTTGGTATGACAAATCTAATTTAGAAAATCCTAGATGAATACCACCAGGTATGATAGTAGTGTTCCCATCAAATGCTATATCAATCTGATTATTGAAATCTGTCTGACCAGTAAAATTAAATTCTTTACCGTCATATTCTAAATTAACTGATGGGAAGTTAAGAGTGTTCTCATTTATAGATATTTTCTCATTTGCCTTAGCTAAGAGTTTAAAGTCTGAAAAAACAGCAGAAGAATCTTCTATTTTCATATATAGCCCACCTTCTGCAGTTAAACCACGGGAAGTAACTGTCTGCCCACCAGAGTTATAGTAAAGATTTTCTATGTTTAAGCTATTTATATAAAGTGAACTTTCATTATCTTTGGCGAATATATGAAAGTTTAATTCTGTATTCATCCGTAGATTAGTACTATCCATAAATGCCGATAAGAATGAAAAATCTGAAACATTAATCTTCAGATTTGCGTCTATAGGATCGAATGACCCTATCTTTTCTACTTCCATCAGCTCTAGCTTATTGACTAACTCTTGGTCACTTGGTATTAACTTATTAACCTCATTAGCTATAAAGTTATATAAAGAGTATCCTTGATTTTGTAGTGAAGATAGAGTGTTCTCAAAATTATAATTACCTTGGATTACAATACTTCCAAAATCAGAGTTAAAATCAACTAATCTATCCTCATTTTCAAATTTATCGACCTTCAAGCTAAAACCAAACGGGAAAAAGGCCCTATCTTCGAAGACAATATCGCGTACATCAGTATCAAACTCTCCAACAATGTCTCTTAGCTCTATTCCCTTACCTCTAAGTTTGGAACTTCCCGATAGATAAGTTGGCATCTTCTCATTCTCAAGCATTTGCTTCAAGTTAATTGCATTAAAATCTACATCCAAATTATAGAGAGCATTATCTTTGTCACTTATATCAAATTGTCCATTACCTTGTATATAACTTTTTTCGAGTTGCCCAACCATAGTAGAAGACCCAAACTCAGCATACAATGTGTCTAGACGCACTAGATTAAAATTTTCTGATTCCATGCTGATTTTCAGTCTTGTCATATTGTACTTGTCAATCGAATTATTTCCACCATCGAATCTAAGCTTTATAAAAGGATTTTTACCATTAATATCTAATAATTCTGTATGAAGTTCACCATTAATGTTCGTTTCCAAAGTATTTGGATATAGTTTATTAGCATTTAATGTCCTAACAAGTCCATCATACTTTACATCAAGCTGATTATTATTCTGAACTACCAAATCACCATTAATATTACCTACTCCGGAGTTTACGTCTAGTCCGAAAAGTAAATTTCTAGGAGTGCCTGTCATGTGCATTAGATTAAAATTGGCAAATATAAAATCTGGTATTTTGTTATTCTTAATATTAAGAAATCTGATTACATCATTATATGCCAAATGAGAATTATTAGCAGTTAAATCAAAATAAATTTTATCAGGATTTGTTACATTCTTTAGATTTCCCTTTATTTTCACATTCGAATTATCCAATTTCAATTTGAAATCTTGGATATTTATATTATTCATTGTCCCATTTGCCTTCAATGTCATATTATGAGTACCTCTAAAATCGACAGGAACATCAAGAATAGACATCAGCTCTGGGATATTTAGACTGACAGCTTTTGCATCGAGCATAATTTCTGCTTTCTCAAAATCACCATCATTTATACCACCAAATATATCTATTCCGGTAATCTTAGCATCTAAATTCAGAGAGGTTTCATTCGACTTGTAATCCAAATTTGTTATACTTACAAAATTACTATCAATAGCAAACTCTAAGTGAGTAGGAGTTAATCTCCTTTTCATCACAGTTTCGTAGAATGAAAAATTATCTAAATTGGCTTTTAGTTGTTTCTTCGTTGGTCTTATATATAATGAGCCAGTGAAATTCAGATTTTTTAGGTGAAGATTGCTCGTATTGAAACCTTTTGCATCTAGATTTTTGGCATAGGGGTCATACATTTTAAAATCAGCATCCATTAATTTCAAATTGCTAAAAAGTATTTTAGTATCCGGAGGAGCTGTTGTATCATTATTAACTTTAGGAATCTGTGAGACGTTCCAAACCCCATCTGAATTTCTGAGCATATTGATCCTAGGGCTATGTAAAGTTAGATCAGGAATAAAAATTTTACCATTAATAATAGCTTCTAGGTTAACTATTGCATTAGCTTCAGGTATAAAAGCAATAGTATCTTTTTCGTTTAGAACAAGAGAAACACCGAATAGATCAGCAGATTTCAAACTAGTAAGTGTGAAATCTTCAACGTTTACTTTTGCATTCAAACTTTTATTAATTTCATCTTCAGCAAAATCTAGTATTACTGTTCTAACAGATTTGAACTGGAGTGCTACAAAAGCTCCACTAATAGTGAATATGACAAAAAGAAGTAAAAACAAAACAAGACGTACCGCCCACTTTCTTAACCTAGACGGTTTCTTTTGTGATTCTGCTTCTATTTCTTCTATGTCTTTCTTCTTCTTCAAATATTTCTTTTGTAATTCGTAATAATTGTATTAATATGTAAACGTAATTTAAAGCAGATTTGTTTATATTACTTACTAATAGAATACTGCTAAGTTTAATTATAGCAAATCAAGTACCGAAAAAAGTAGGAACTATGAAAAATATCAATAATTCTATAATTATAATAGACGATGACAAATGGATTATTAAGTTAGCTCGTAACATGCTAGAGAAATATGGGTTTACAGTACTTGAAGCCACTACTCCACATGAAGGTCTAGAACTAATAATCAAAGAATCTCCATTACTTGTGTTATTGGACTTAAGTTTACCCAATATCGACGGAGACTCTTTGCTTTACTTAATAAAGCATATGTCAATGACTAAAGACACAAAAGTAGTAATACTTTCAGCCCTAATAACTAAAGAAAAAATTAAATCTACATACCAATTGGGTGCTGCTGCATTCATTGCCAAACCCTTCGAAGAAAAACTGCTAATACAGAAAATCAACGAATGCTTGGATAAAGATTCTATTAACAAACTAAAAAAGGAAACGCCAATAAAAGACGAATTCTTTATTAAAATTTAAATACTCTTATCATATTCTGATAATTTGGTTTATCCTTAGAAAGACCGGCTACATAAACCACATAGTCCCCCTCTTTTATAAACTCAAATTCCTCAAGTAGCTCTTCTCTAAAAGATACAATAACATCTTCAGCTTTGATCGGAGTATCTACGAATTTCGGTATAACGCCCCAGATAAAAGACAATCTACGAGCTACTGATTCTATATCCGTAAAAGCAATAATCGGAACTCTTGGTCTATAGTTCGCAACATTTTTTGCAGTATATGCAGAACTAGTAAGCGACACTATAGCGGCAGCATTTATTTGGTCAGCTATCATCGTTGCAGCGTGCCCCAAAGCATCAGAAATATCTCCATCATTAAAGCTTGATTTGTACTTCTCGCTACCGAATGGGTATTTCTCTTCTATATTTTTAATAATTCTAGACATATACCCTACTGCTTCATAGGGGTACTTGCCCACGCTAGATTCAGCACTAAGCATAAGACAATCTGAACCATCCATAACGGCATTTGCTACATCACTAGCTTCAGCTCTAGTTGGTCGTGGATTCTCTATCATAGACTCTAACATTTGTGTCGCTGTTATCACTGGTTTCCCATAATAATTACATCGATTTATTATCTCTTTCTGTATCAGAGGTACTCTCTCAGCGGCCATTTCTAGACCTAAATCACCTCTCGCAACCATAATACCTGTCGCTTCTTGTATTATTTCGTCTATATTTTCGTATGCTTCTACTCTCTCTATTTTAGCAATAATCGGGACTTCTCTTTTGAAGATTTTCATTGCCGTTTTCAACTCCATAATATCTATTTTGGAGCGAACAAATGATAGAGCTACAGCATCAACACCATTTTCTAATCCAAACTTAAGATCTTCTAAATCCTTTTCACTTAGTGAAGGAGCATTGCTACTAGCACCTGGAACGACTATACCCTTTTTGCTTTTAAGTACGCCACCCTTTATTACTTGAGTTTTTATCTCTGGACCTTTTACATCCAATACTTTCAAACTAATATATCCATCATCTAACAAAATAGTATGTCCTGGTCTTACTTCATTTTTGAGCTCTACATACTCAGTACTTACTATTTTCTCATTACCTTCTTTTAGTTGTTTTGTAGTTATAGTAAAATCTTGTTTATCTATTAGTTCTACTCCACCACCTTTCATATTACCTATTCTAATTTTAGGACCTTGTAAATCCATTAGTATAGGGATATTTCGGCCTGCTATATTAGATGCAGCTCTAATGTGTTTTATAGTTTTTTTATGGACTTCGTGTGTTCCATGAGAGAAGTTTAATCTTGCTGCATCCATACCTGCGTATATCAGACGAGTTAGATTTTCTGTCCCAGTTGCTGCTGGACCAATAGTACAAAGGATTTTGGTTTTTCTAGGAAATAGATCGTTAGTCATGTTTTTAACTTTTATTTTATTGTTATATGCAAATTTATGTTATTTCAGTATATTATACGTTAATAGTCTGTTAGTATTCTCTTAACTTAGTATAATTTAATCAAATATCGAACCAAAAAAATGATAAAACCAACAATTACTAAAGAAACTATACTCCGCACGGGTATTTTTTTCGCATTACTCACTGTTGCTATAGGTGCATTTGGTGCTCATGGACTATCAGAATTGCTCACAGAGAATAGCAGATTAGAAACTTTCAAGACTGCTGTACTATATCAACTGTTCCATTCTATAGCACTAATTATCTGTGGTTTACTATTTGATAAATATGATTCAAATAAAATTAGTAAAGCCTATCGTCTTTTTAATTTTGGGATTATATTTTTCTCTGGGTCGCTTTATATACTATCAATAACAAATATAGGTATTTTTGGAGCTATTACACCAATAGGAGGAGTATTGTTTATATTAGGGTGGGTATATCTTTTTATGTCCGTAAAGTCTAAATAAGTTACTACTTAATCTGACTGAAATCCATTATATACCATAGTGAGTCTAGTTGCCTCATTGAGAAAGCGAATTCCTTTACATAGTCAAATTCTAATTTTACATTATGTAATTCTACTGTTATAGTATCTGCTAATACCCTAGTTATTTTTCTATTGTTTAGTATTCTTGTCAATCTTGCTAGATTATAATACTGTTCTTGTTGTCTATTAGCATTATATCTACCATTATTATCCGACAGTAGTTGCGCAGCACCAGGTACATTTTCTAACTGTAATTCAGTTGTGAAAAGCATTGCTGCTCCTATTGCAGATTCTTGAGTTATATCAATAACAGGCTTTGGAGGTCTATTGTTACCTATTACGAAAAGTTCGCATGAGGTTAAAAATAGAGTTATTATTATAGTGCTTATTATTCGCATTATTTTTTTAAGAATTCAATTGTTGAATTTATAGCATTATCTAACATTTCATTAGTTCCTGTAAACGGATGACGACAATTAAAAGTATGATTAGCCTTATTTATTATACAAAGTTCGGCATTTTTGGCTGCATTATGTAAAATTTTTGCCTCCTTAGTACTTACTGTAAAATCTTTATCTCCATGAACTATAAGAGTAGGTATATCTAATTTAGCAATACATTTTTCCAAATCGTATTTCTCTTTGTTTCTGAGTTTATCTTCTAGATATTCTAAATCTAGGTAAAGCATTTGCCCGGTTATTCTATTTTCGAATTCCATAACTCCTTTTGCCCGCCAATCATCTTTTTGTCTTTGGGTATTTCTATCAATATCTCCTATAGACCCCCAAGTTACTAGCTTGTCTATGTCATTTCGTTGCGAGGCAGTTATTATAGATACGGCTCCACCAAGAGAGTGTCCAAGCAAATAGATCTCACCATTCCAATCTTCTATAGAATATATATCTAAAAGGGAACTAAGATTATCAATCACTAAATTTAAATCTTCTATTTCCTGAGTTACTGTTACACTTCTGAATATATCAACATCAAATATCCCTTTTTCAGCATCTATCACTCCATTCTGAGAAAAATCAATATTAATAACTATCATTCCCGATTTAGCATATTGTTCTGCCATATACGGGAAAAAACCCCACTCCCGATATGCTTTGAATCCATGAGAAATAATTATAATAGGTCGAGGAATGGAGGTATGATTGTATATATCACCGCTGACAATTAACCTATCATTGACTGGAATTGAAAATGTACTCTTTTTCATTATTCTTGAGTCAAGTTTCTGATGGTTTGTTCAATCAAATTGATATATTCAACTAAATCAGTATAATCACTTTCTGCCCATTCTCTTTTTGCAGGAGGATAGCTACGAAGTTTATTCCAAACTCGTACATATTTTTTATTCTTTTTGATAATCGGATTATTATCTCTAGTGTCTAATTCTTTTGCTTCTGCGTTCAATGTTTTGAAGGATTCTACACTTCTGAACTTCTCTACTATCAGAGGATCATTCGAGTTAATAATTAAATGCTTTTTGTGTATCTTTTCCGTATTATCTAGATAAAATATTGCAGATGAGTTAGCGACTCTTTCATCAAGTTCTACAACCATTTTTTTAGAACCTTCAAAGTTTGGTTCATCACCACTTAGGGCTACGAAAATAATATTCACAGGTGCAGGATTTTCTTTAAATCTTTTAGCTAATTCTAGTGCCGCCGCTATACCAGCGATATTATTACCAGATTCGTAATAGAATTTGTTTTGTTTCTTTATATACTCTTCTATTTTTTTATCAGAAAGTGACTCATCATAAGGGAAAGCAATAATTATATTTCTATTATTATCTTCCCCCTCTTGCATGCCATACAAATTAGTGTATTTCGAAGTCTTAGCATCTAGCTGTAATCTTATATCAGTTTTCACATTTGGTAATATAAAACTTTTAGGTGTTTTGGTATCTCTGATCGATTTTTCTTGGTCTATTAGTGCTTGTTTTTTGGGGAAATATCTTTCTAATGAAGCTCTGTTTGCTTGTAACGCTACTATCCCTGAGTTAAATTTATCTACGATAACCGGCTCGAATACATTAGCAGAATCACCCATTGCCTTAATGAATAAAGCACCAATAGCCCCATTTTTTTGTGCATTTTTTACTTTATATTCGTAGCTACTAAACATTTTAAACTTTTCGGATTTTTCTCCCTCTGGCGAATCAGTCAATATAATTACAACTTTATCTTTTACATCCATACCTGAATAATCATCATATCCTGGAGCTGTAATACCGTAGCCAACAAATGCAATCTCTGCTTCTGTAATATTTCCATCTGATGTAAAACCAAGTGGCAACCAATCTTTCTCGAAATCCCAGTTTTGTATGCTTGGCTTTATCCTATCCATTGGTATTCCCATTCTAGGGACAATAACTCCAAATGACACACTATTATCACCAAAGCTTAGACCACTCTCAATCTCGAAATCATCTACATAACCATTTGTTAGTTCTTCTAAACCAAGTGATTTGAATTGATTTGAAATAAAGTTTTTAGTATTCGTAAGTGCAGGTTCACCACTTACCCTATTATATATCTCTTCTTTATTGAGAGATTCTACAACCTTATTTATGTCTTGTGAGAACATAGAAGTAGTTGATAATAATAAACAAAAGATAAATATTCTCATGGTTCTTTTTATTTTAGTTTTAGATGAATACAAAAATAATAAATATTTATGTGCTATATAAGTATTACAATTTTATAATTATTCATTAATTTATTAATTTAAAGAAATATTTACTAACTAAATTGATTATATTATGGAAAATAACAGAGAAATCGATCGAAAGATTGAGCTACTGAAAAAGAAAAAAGACGAAGCCCAGCAAGGCGGAGGCAAAGATAGAATAGAAGCTCAGCACAAAAGAGGCAAATTAACAGCTAGAGAAAGACTAGATTTACTACTTGACAAAGGCAGTTTTACTGAGATGGATATGCTAGCTCATCATCACTCAACTTCGTTCGGACTAGACAAAACAGTAGTCCTTGGAGACGGAGTAGTAACTGGATATGGAAATGTTAATAGTAAATCTGTTTTTACTTTTTCACAAGATTTCACTGTACTTGGTGGTTCATTAGCTGAGCAACATGGTAGAAAAATAGTGAAGATAATGGAAATGGCCTTAAAGAATGGAATGCCCGTAATTGGTATAAATGATTCTGGTGGAGCACGTGTTCAAGAAGGTGTTATATCACTTGGAGCGTATGCAGACATATTCCTTCAAAACACTTTGGCTTCTGGTGTTATACCACAAATATCACTAATTATGGGGCCATGTGCTGGTGGTGCTGTTTATTCGCCTGCCATTACCGACTTTGTTATTATGGTCAAAGATACATCTTATATGTTCGTTACAGGACCAAAAGTAGTGAAAACTGTGACTCACGAAGATCTGACACCAGAAGAGCTTGGTGGAGCTTCTATACACAGTACTAAAAGTGGAGTGGCGCACTTTGTCGCTGAAAATGATTTAGAAGCTATAGAAATAGTTAAAAGCTTACTTGAGTATATACCAAGTAATAATGCCGAATCTGCACCTTTCAAAGAAACATTAGACCCTATAGATAGAGAAAGTCCAGATTTGAATTATATAGTCCCAGCAAATCCGAATCAACCTTATGACATTAAAAATGTAATTAAAGAAATAGCTGATGACGGTAATTTTCTTGAAGTTCATCAAGATTACGCCGAAAATATAGTGGTAGGTTTCATACATTTGGGCGGTATGTCAATTGGGGTAGTTGCCAATCAACCTATGATATTAGCTGGAGTTTTAGATAACGAAGCTTCAAGAAAAGCTGCTAGATTTATTAGATTTTGTGATGCTTTTAATATTCCCCTTCTTACATTCGAAGACGTACCAGGGTTTATGCCTGGACGTGAACAAGAGTGGGGTGGGATTATATCTAATGGTGCAAAATTACTATATGCTTATTGTGAAGCTACCGTACCGAAAATCACGGTAATTACTCGGAAAGCATACGGTGGTGCTTATGATGTTATGAGTAGTAAACATATCAGAGGTGATTTTAATTTCGCTTGGCCAACTGCTGAAATTGCTGTAATGGGAGCTAAAGGTGCAATAGAAATTATATTCAAGAAGCAAGTAGATGAAGCCGATAACAAAGCCGATAAGATTATCGAACTAGAAGATGAGTACAATGAAAAATTTGCCAATCCATATATTGCTGCTTCTTATGGATATATAGATGATATATTTGAACCTCAATTCACTAGACAACGATTAATTGATTCTTTCAATCTATTAAAAAACAAAGTGGATAGTAATCCACCAAAAAAACATGGTAATATACCTTTATAGAATATTAGTTCTTTTAATCTTGTTTTATTTAACATCTTGTATAGAAGATCCTGTAAGAACAAGTATAGATGACAATTATATTTCGTCCATTGCTAAATCAGATTCATTTCTTTTTGTGTCTGCTAGTAATGGACAAATTTACAGGTCTGCTGATGGCGAAGATTGGAAGGCTTTAGTGATTAACAACAGCGTTTTACTTCTTGATATAGATGCCACTCCAAATGGTATTGTAGTTGCAAGTGGTGAAAATGGAGCTATTTTCACTAGTACTAATAATGGAGACAACTGGAATAGAAAAGCAACTGGTGTCTCTTCTTTCCTCAAAGATGTTTTAATTTATAATGATAGTACCTTTTTTGCTGCTGGTCGCTCAGGCATTTTCTTAAAAAGCACAAACAGCGGAGAGACATGGACAACAATCACCACTCCTTTCACTACACAAATTTCAAAAATCTCTCTAATAAATAATAAAATTTACATTGGGCTAAGAACCAATACTGAAAACTCCCCTTTACTTTTCGAATACGACTTAAACTCGGATTCTATTATGAGTATAGATTTAGAAATAGATTCATTCATATTAGACATATCCGAAATAAATAACGAGATTTACTTCACAGACTATTCAGGATGCTATAAATTATTGAACAACGTTAGTTACACAAAAGAACTAGTGTTCACAACAGGCAATGGTTTCATTGCACACAAAATATTGAGTTTTGAAAATAATATAGCATTAGTAGGGTATAGCGGTTTTAATTTAGGTAAAATAATAACAGGAATACCTAGTAATCCTCAAACAAAAGAATTTGATGAAAGTATATATTTTAATTCAGGCATAATTTTTTCTAATAAATTAATTGCGTGCGGAGGAGATGAATTTGAGATAGCTGTTTTGCAAAACTCAAGTTGGAATATCTTCAAGTTAAAATAAATAAACGAAAAAGAAATAAGACAATTAATACTTCCGGAGTTTATCATGAAACGAATAGCAATGCTATGTGCGAGCATAATACTATTGGTATCATCTACCCTTGTTGGGCAAATACCTAATAAAATATCCTATCAAGGATTATTAACTAACACTTCTCTCAAACCGCTTGCTAATGGGGACTATAATATTGAGTTCAAAATATATAGTGACCAAAATGGAGCACAGCTTTTGTGGTCTGAGATACAGACTCTTACTGTACAAAATGGGGTATTTGATGCAATTCTAGGTGAAATTAACCCAATAGATTTAAAATTTGATCAGAGGTATTGGCTCGGTATAAAACTTGAAAACGAAGCTGAAATGACTCCTCGTATTCCAATGGTGTCTGTCCCTTATTCATTCTATTCTGGCTTATCGGAAGGGCTAGTCGAAGATGCTACTGGGGCAGTTCTTTCGCTAAATGGTCTTGAAGGAGACGTTGAAATAGAAGGAGACAATGGTGTTACAGTTAGTAAAAGTGGAAATAAGCTATTAATAAGCAATAAAGTAAAAGCTATAGAAAGTATAATTTCGTCAAAAGCACAATTGACGATTAAATTGAATGGGACTGAAGTTGATGTAAATATTGCTCCCAAAAGTATAACGGAAGAAGAGATATCAAGTGTAAATTGGGAATCTATTACGAACAGACCAACATTCTATCAACCTGGTGGCCCTGCTGGTGGAGATTTGGAAGGCGATTATCCTAATCCTACATTATCTAATAAAGGGGCAACTACTGGACAAGTACTAAAGTGGAATGGAACTCAATGGGTACCTGATGATGATATGGTTGGTGATTTCGAATTTACTGTTAATAGTCCAATAGTTGGTGATGGTACTAAGATTAATCCACTTTCAATAAATAAATCTTCGATAAATACTGATGGTTATCTAACTTCTAATGATTGGAAGATATTTAACAATAAACTAGATAAAGTTGCAACTGATGTCATTATTTTAGGGGATGGTACTTTAGCAAATCCGCTTTCAATGGACAAAGCTAATAGTAGCAAAAGTGGTTATTTAGATTCGGATGATTGGAATAGATTTGATGCGAAATTAGATGATATAATCACATCAGGTGCTATAATTGGGAAAGGTACTTCAGCAAATCCTATTAGAATGAACAAAGCAAATAGTTCAACAGATGGGTATTTATCTTTTTCGGATTGGAATACATTCAATAATAAACTGACCTCAGTTAGAACAACTTTACCAATCAATGGTGATGGAACAACAGCTAACCCGATTAGTATGTCTAAAGCTTCTTCAACCACTGATGGATATTTGTCTGCTTCAGACTGGACTAAGTTTAACGCTCCTACTATCGTAAATGTGAATTCGCCATTGATAGGAGATGGTAGTACAACAAACCCTATAACACTAGGCAAAGCAGATGCAGTCACAAATGGGTTTTTATCTTCAAGCGATTGGAACAAGTTTAATAACAAATTAGGAATAGTTGTTAGTAGCTTACCCCTTTCTGGTGATGGAACATCTGGATCCCCTTTAATAATAAGCAAAGCAAACAGCACATCAAATGGATATTTGAGTTCTGGGGATTGGAACCTATTCAACAATAAGCTTACATCAGTTGGTGTAAATGCACCTATTTTGGGTTCAGGGACTAGTCTAGACCCATTAACATTATCTAGAGCAAACTCATCTACTGACGGATTTCTTAGTTCGACTGATTGGGTAAGATTTGATAATAAATTAGATGCGATTGTTGCAACTTCACCACTTAGTGGGCAAGGCACAGCTAGTAATCCAATTAAAATGGAGCAAGCAAATGCAACAACTAACGGCTATTTATCGGCTTCTGATTGGGTGAAATTCAACTCAGCCGCAACAGTTTATGTTTCTACCCCAATATTTGGGGATGGGACTAGCAGTAACCCTATTGCAATAGCAGCTGCAAGTAATTCAGCTGACGGTTATTTGACTTCAAATGATTGGAATATCTTTAATAATAAATTAGGGCAGATTTCTGTGAATGGACCTCTTGTTGGTGATGGTACAACATCTTCCCCTATCACTCTTGGCAGAGCAGACGGTACAACAAATGGTTTTCTTACTT
>JBFHKR010000062.1:0-14317 GCA_041595255.1 Chlorobiota bacterium | reverse complement strand
TGTATAGTTTAATCTATTACTTCTTATCTATTCTGATTTCTTGTACTTTAGCTTCTGTGAAGCTATATTTTTCGAATAGGTTGTACGCTCCGAATAGCACACCACTGAATAGCATCGTAGATAGTAAGTTCCAATTAAAGAACGGGATTGCTGATGTATAAGCAAGCATAAGCCCATTTAAGCTTTGTTCGTATATGCCACCGAAAGCCCATACTGTGAAATTAGTTACGATAAAGAATATAATAGCAGATGCTATAGCGTTTGTAGTTACTGATTTACCGCTTTTTCTATTTATCTTCATTCCCATATACATAAAGACACCCAAACAAAGGTAAACAGCAATCATAGATTCATGTAACCCTAATACAAGATCCGAAATGAATACAGCTAAAATTGGTACAGCCAATGCTATTTTTTTACTTTTGAATATTGCTCCACCAAATAATGCAATAGCTAATATAGGGGTGAAGTTAGGAGGGTGAGGCAAAAATCTAGATAATAATGCTAGGACTAATATTCCGATACCAAATAATATTTCTTTTTTCATAATTTTTTAATCTTATAATTTTAATTCTTATATTAAAAACAAAAATACATTGTTTAAGCTAAAAAACCTAAAATGTTAATCAATTGTAGTCCTCTATGAGTTATTTAAGATCAACCTTATTGTTCGTGATAGTTATTGTTTTAATGGCATGTTCTGATAATGATACATCCATCATTGGGCCATCCGGGCCTGAATGTTTACTAATGGCAACTACTGATAGTTCAAGTAAATATACTGAAATTACTTATTGGAACGACAAAGTATTGAAATATCAAAGTTATAGTTTTTCAGATGGAAAAAAAGGTCAGATTTTGAGTTCTGTAGAATATGAACGAAATTTCTTAGACGAATTTAGAAGTATAAATGTATTTGATGGTGATGGCAACTTGCAAAATATAGATTCCATATCTTACAACTCTAAAGGCTTGATAGACGAAATAATAACTTACAATAACAAATACGAAAGACTTGAGAGAGTTACACTAGCTTACGATAATCAGAATAATTTGATAGAAGAAAGAGTTTTCAAATTTGATATAAACTGGATAGTTAAAATAGAAACGGAGTATATATATGATATTAATAATAGAGTAATAACTTCCGTAAGAACTCAAAAAACCTCTGGTGAGCCTTTAATAGATTCTACTTTTTATACTTATGACAATATGAAAAATATAGAATCGATGACCAAACTATATACACCTTTCAAAAAGAATAATTTCCTCACTGTCGAAAATGTATATTATATTAGCGATGGACAAAGATTTACAGAAACTCTAAATTATGAATATGATTATAATGAAAAAGGTTATCCTATTAGAACTAAGATAACCTCATCATTAGCTGAGAAAAGTATAAAATATAATTATAATATTATCGAATGCTCAGATTAATAATCTAAGAATCTCGCTTTAGAAGCTCGTTTATTATTTCTTTAGAAGAATCGGTAATTTTGATTCCTGGTCCAAAGACTTTGAAAACTCCATTTTCAAATAGGAAATCATAATCTTGCTTAGGTATAACCCCACCTGCAATTACAAGTATATCTTCTCTTCCGTATTCTTTGAGTAATTGCACTAGTTTTGGTAACAAAGTTTTATGACCTGCAGCTAGAGTGCTAATCCCAACTATATGCACATCATTCTCTACACATTGTTTGGCTACTTCTTCTGGCGTAGAGAATAGAGGCCCTACATCTACATCAAATCCTAAATCAGCAAATGCAGTAGCTATTATTTTAGCTCCTCTGTCGTGACCATCTTGTCCCATTTTAGCTACTAAAATTCGAGGACGTCGTCCTTCCAGTTTGTTGAATTCATCGGATAACTTCCTTACTTCTTCTATTTCTTTTTTGTTACTATTTTCTCTACTATACACACCCGCTATTGTCTTAGTCATAGCTTTATGTCTCCCTGATACTTTCTCTATAGCCAAAGATATCTCACCAAGTGTTGCTCTTTCTAATGCTGCTTCTACAGCTATTTCGAGCAAATTACCATTACCCGAAGCTGCTATATCAGTGATCTTATCTAATATTTCATTTACTTTGTTATTGTTTCGTTTGCTTTTTATAGAGTTTAATCCTTTTATTTGAGATTCACGAACTTGAACGTTATCAACTTCCAAAATCTCAAATTGATAATTGTCTTCTACTTTATATTTGTTAACCCCTACTATAGTCTCATCTCCCGAATCAATTCTAGCTTGCTTAACAGCTGCGGCTTCTTCAATTTTCAATTTCGGCAAACCTGACTCTATAGCTTTTGCCATTCCGCCAAGTTGTTCTATTTCCATTATCAAATCCCACGCCTTATCATATAGCTCTTTTGTTAGAGTTTCTACATAATATGAGCCGCCAAATGGATCAATGAAATCAGTAATTCCAGTTTCGTGTTGCAATATAAGTTGAGTATTTCTAGCTATTCTAGCACTAGCATCAGTCGGTAGCGCCATAGCTTCGTCAAATGAATTCGTATGTAGCGATTGAGTATGACCAATTGCAGCAGCCATAGCCTCTATAGTAGTTCTTGCTATGTTATTTAGTGGGTCTTGCTCTGTCAAACTCCAACCAGAAGTTTGACTATGAGTTCTTAGTGACATAGAGCGCTCATTTTTCGGATCAAACTGCTTTATTAGTTGAGCCCATATTAATCGTCCTGCTCTCATCTTTGCGACTTCGGTGAATAAATTCATTCCAATTCCCCAGAAAAATGAGATACGAGGAGCAAAATCATCTACAGACAATCCGGCCTTTATCCCAGCCCTTATATATTCTAATCCATCTGCAAGAGTATAAGCTAACTCTATATCAGCAGTTCCTCCAGCTTCTTGTATATGATAGCCACTTACCGAAATTGAGTTAAAATTTGGCATATTCTTGCTAGTATATTCGAATATATCGGATATAATTCTCATCGACATATTAGGTGGGTAGATATAAGTATTTCTAACCAAATATTCCTTAAGTATATCGTTCTGAATAGTTCCACTCAGCTGTTCTGGCCTAACTCCAGACTCGATTGCAGCAGCTATGTAGAATGCCATAATCGGTATAACGGCTCCATTCATAGTCATAGATACAGATATAGTATCAAGTGGTATATCACGAAACAACACTTTCATATCTTCGATACTGTCAATCGCTACACCAGCTTTACCAACGTCTCCTTCTACTCTAGGATTATCGCTATCGTAACCTCTATGGGTTGCCAAATCGAATGCTACAGATAGTCCTTTCTGACCAGCTTTGAGATTTCTTTTATAAAATGCATTACTTTCTTCCGCAGTAGAGAATCCAGCGTACTGTCTAATTGTCCAAGGTCTACCTAAGTACATAGTATGATATGGACCACGTAAGTATGGTGGTTCACCTGAACTAAAATCCTGAAGTCCAATATCTCTAATGTCACTTTCAGTGAATTTTTCCTTTAACTTTATTCCTTCCAGGGTAGTAAATTGTTTTTCCATAATATTATCCTGATGTTCCAATACTACTAACTAGTTTATCTATATTTTTAAGAATCGAAGAATTATAAAACTTATCTATATTGATTACATTATATTCATCTAACATATTTCTAAGTATTCTCTCTATGTCATTATTACCATTGACTATTACCAAGTCAGGGTCATATAATTTTATAGCATTGAAAGCATCTTCGACTAATTCGAATATACCACTCACCTGAAATGTAATATTATAAGTATTCAAAGCCAAAACAATTGAAGGTTGGAGCTCATTTTTCTCCTCAAAATTTACGATATAAATTTTAGGATTGAGTTTATCGATTTTTAATTTCAGAGCTTCAAATTCAAGGACATTATTAGTTACTTTGATATTAGTCTCACCAAGATTATCCTTTTTATTCTGATAAATATTCAAACCAATAATTTTTTTCTTTTGCGAATCTAATAATTCTCGTTGTTGATTTTGAAAAGCTGAACAAGATGTGACGATATAATCAATTTTCTCAGATTCAGTTTCAAACTCAGATAATTTAAAAAGAATAAGATTAACTGATTCTATAAACTTAGCAGTAAGATTTTCAACAAGATAAGAACCCGATAATGGGTCTTTGACTTTTGATAAATAACTCTCTTCATTGAGTAGAATAATTATATTATCTGTAATTCTTTTTCCAAATGCATCATTCTGCCTCATAGAATTATAAGGGACTAAATCAACTTTATCTGCACCACCTATTATAGCTGACATTGCTTCCGTTGTCAATCGAATAATATTATTCTCAATATCAGAAAATGTTTTATTCTGAGTTGAACTTTTCGCAATTATAGTTATATCTTCTCTACCCATTTCTGTCAGTATATACCTCACAGCTCTAAATTTGGAAACAGATAAAAAGAAATTTGGGTCTATAATTAATTCAATTGCTGCGTTTTCATCTGTGTTTTTTATCAAATTTAGTAATACAGATACTTCCAAGTCGGACTCACAAGGCAACTCTGTTATAGTTGATAAAGATAAAATTTGATTACCATCGACTTTAGAAGGGAAATTTAAATCGAAATATTTATTAACTTGGTTCCGGTCGTAAATCGAACTTATATTAATATTTGGGATTATATTTTTATTTATTACCTCATCTATTCTCTCATTTTTTAGAGTCTTCTGAGCCGCTAATTTCCAATTTTCAAATGTAATTGGTTTGAAGTCATTGTGAATCTGTTCTTTTAAATTTTCCATAATTTTCATCTCAAAAAAAAAGCATACTAATTAAATAAGTATGCTTTTTTATATTTTCAAATATCTATGTTAACGTTACTATTTCGGAGTTCTGAATAATATGGCGTCACCATAAGCTAATAGTCTGTAATCGTTTTTGATAGCGTGTTTGTATGCTTCAAAAGTTTGTTTTTTGCCACCAAATGCACACGACACAAGAATTTGTGGTGATGCAGGATAATGGAAGTTAGTCAAAAAGTCAGTAACAATCTGGAAATCGTATTGAGGGTAAATAAATTTGTCAGTCCAGCCCTTATTAGGTTTTACAGCACCTGTAGTAAGTACTGATGCTTCCAGTGCCCTAACAACACTAGTACCAACACCAAATATACGTTTGTTAGATTTTAATGATTTATTGATTAACTCAGCAGAAGCTCTTGGTATTTCGAAATATTCACTATACATTCGATGTTTAGTCAAATCTTCAACGTCAATTGTTTCAAATACCCCTTGACCAATTGTCAAGTTGATATATGCTATTCTAACACCTTTCTCTTCTACTTTCTTCAACATTTCTTCTGTAAAATGTAATCCTGCAGATGGAGGAGCAATAGACTGTAGATGATCATCATTACAAAATACTGTTTGATAAGTAGCCTTGTCTATCTGTGCAGTATCCCTATCTATATAGTCAGGGATTGGCATTTCTCCTATCTTTTCTATTTCGTCGAATAAATTACCATCATAAGAGAATCTTACGGTTCTACCTCTTGAAGTAGTATTGTCAATTACCTCACAATAGAATTTATTATCATCGAAATAAATTTTATTTCCGATACGAACCTTTCTTGCTGGCTCTACCATTACGTCCCATAGTCTTTCTTCGCTTTTCAGCTCTCTAAGTAATAGGACTTCTATTTTTGCATTAGTCTTTTCTTTATTTCCAAATAATCTAGCTGGGAATACTTTAGTATCATTTAATACTAGGCAGTCACCTTTGCTTAATTCGCTTAGTATATCAGTGAACATTCTATCTTTGACTTTACCAGTCTCTCTGTCCATTACTAACATTTTAGAAGAATCCCGTGGATCAGCAGGAAACTTCGCTATTGATTTTTTAGGTAAATCATATTTAAATGACGATAACTTCATCAATTTGGGGACCTATTGGTTAATTGCGAATTGGTACAATTACAAAAATACAAATAATTTATAAATTTTACTAATTAGTATGTGCTTCTATCATATCATAGACTTTAGCAACATAATCTGCAGGGTTTTTTAGTTCTCCTTCGATTAGTAGTGCACTTCCGTAAAGTTGCTCTACTACGCTATTGAATTTGTCATCGGCACCATTTTCGTTGAAATAATTAGTCAAATTCTGAAGTATCTTATGATTCAGATTAACTTCAAAAACTTTCTTTGCTCCTTCGAATGTATTATCCATCATTTTCATCATTCTCTCGGTATGTGCATCCATTCCGTCTTTACCCGCAACTATAGTACAAGGTGAGTCAACTAATCGTTTGGACTCTTTTACATCTGCGACTTTATCCCCAAGTATTTCTTTGATGGCTGTAACTATCTTCACGCTTTCCTTGTTATCTTCACCGTCTTTATTTTCTTCGTTATCTAACTCTTCTTTATCTATTGATACCAATTGATGTTCATCATATTGATATAGTTGAGGTATTACGAATGAATCAATTGGATCCGTCAAGAATATTACTTCAATGTCATTTTTCTTAAAATATTCTAAATTAGGGTTTCGCTTAGCAGATTCAAGGCTTTCAGCACTCAAATAATAAATCTTTTTTAATTCTTTATCAGCCGTTTCCAAATATTGATCAAAAGAGGTTAACTCATCTCGTTTTGATGTTTGAAATCTTAACAGTTTAGAAATTCTTTCTCTATTACTAAAATCAGAATTTAATCCGGTTTTTAACATTGTTCCAAATTCTTTGTAAAAAGCATTAAACTTTTCTACATCATTTTTTGCCCAATTCTCAAATTCACCAAGTATTTTACCCGTGATTATATTTTTTATCTTTGCCATTACAGGTGAGTGTTGGGTTACTTCTCTCGAAACATTGAGAGGCAAATCAGAAGTATCGATAACACCTTTGCAAAACCTTAAGTAATCGGGTAAAAGCCAATCTGCATTATCTTGTATAAATACTTTGTTTGTATATAAGTGTAATGTAGTTCGAAAATCATCTGCAAACATATTCATTGGTGCTTTTTTAGGGAAGAACACTAAAGCTTTAAAAGTTACAATTCCTTCCAAATCTAAATGAATATAGTCAAATGGGTCTTGGTAATCTGTAGATATAAATTTGTAAAATTCATTTGCTTCTTCTGTAGTAATCTCAGATTTAGATTTTTGCCATATTGCATCTACTGTATTGATTTTCTCGCCGTTCAAGTAAATAGGGTACTCAATAAAGTTCGAATATTTTTTTAGTATGCCACGAACTCTTGATTCTGATGCAAACTCCTTATATTCATCTTTTAGTTTAAAATAGATTTGGGTGCCTCTATCCTCTTTTTTAGCTTCTGTTATTTCAAACTTTTCATCCCCTTTACTTGTCCATTTATATGCTTCTGAACCTTCTTCATAATTTCTTGTTTTAACACTTATCTTATCTGTTACCATATATACAGAATAGAAACCAACTCCAAACTGACCTATCAGACTACCATCTGCTTTTTGTTTACCTTTCTTTAGTTGCTCCAGAAACTCAGACGTTCCTGACTTTGCCACAGTTCCTAATTGATTAATTAAGTTATCTTTGGTCATACCGATACCAGTATCACTTATAGAAAAAGTTTGTTTCTCTTCGTCTATTTTAATATCTATTCTTAACTCTTTATCTGGTTGATATACATTTTTTTCTGTAAGTTTTTTAAATCTAATTTTATTTAATGCGTCTGATGAATTAGAAACTAATTCACGTATAAAAACTTCTGGATGAGTGTATAGAGAATGAGCAATCAATTGTAATAATTGCTTCATTTCTGCTTTATATTCAAAAGTTTCCTTAATTTGTTTTTTAGTTTGTGTAGTCATAGCTCAACATTATTTTATTTTACAAAAATTTCATTTCTCAAAGACGTGATGATGATTAGATTATTGATTGTTTTTTTATGCATTAATGCATTTATAATCGCTAAACCTAGTGCTGAAAAATACAAAGCATTAGCAAAAGATATTGACGAATTACTACTTACTAAAAAATTAGATAATGTTCAAGTAGGTATTAGCGTATATTCTATTGATAGGAATTCATCTATTTATTCTCTCAATTCTCAACAAAATTTTGTTCCAGCATCTACTGTGAAACTGCTAACAACTTCTGCTGCACTTCACTTCTTAGGTAAAAACTTCACATATAATAGTAAGCTATATCTAGATGGAAACGTCGAGGAAAATGGGGAGTTCATTGGTAACCTGATTATCAGGGGTTTTGGAGACCCTACTCTATCTTTGGAGTTCTACAAATCTGAAAATATTATTTTTGATGATTGGGTTTCAAAACTGGATAGTTTGGGTATCAAGTCAATAAAAGGAAATATAATTGGTGATGATAATTATTTCGATGATTCTTACTACCCATCAGGTTGGGCTTGGGATGATATGAAATACTCTTATTCTGCCCAAGTTGGCGCTTTGAATATTTTTAACAATTCTATTACAGCTAATATAACTTCTGCCGATAAAAGAAATGAAATAACTAAAATAAAATTAGTACCCAACTCTGATTTCGTTAGAATAGTAAATAATGTAAAAACTGGTTCTGAATCTGGAATAAACGAAGTCTCTTTTGAAAGAGATGCAGTTACTAACTTTTTCGAATTCTTTGGTAGTATGCCATTTGACCCATTGAAAAAAGATACTATATCTGAAGAGATTGCTATAGACAATCCTACTCTTTACTTTTTGAGCAATTTTAGTGATCATCTTAGACATTTTAATATTCGTTTCAAAGGTGCCTTGATAGACATAGATGATTGGAATGAGACACCTGTATATTTCAAAATCAAACAAGTCTTCGATAAACAGTCAGTGACTTTAGAGGAGATTATAGAATTTGTCAATAGAAAAAGTAATAATCTAACAGCTGAAATACTATTAAAAACTATTGGGAAAGAAAACGGTGGAGACGGTAGCTTTTCTTCGGGAGTTAAACTAGTCGAGAAATTTATAAAAAATTTCTATGAAGAAGATGATTTTAACTTAGTAGATGGGTCTGGTCTTTCTAGACTTAATTACTTGTCACCGAATTTGATGACAAATCTTTTGCGGTACATATATACTTCCGATTATAGGTCTTCTATTATTAATTCCCTAGCTCAACCAGGAAAACCTGGAACTCTAGAAAGAAGAATGAAAAATTCCATTGCACAAAACAGAGTTTTTGCAAAAACCGGTTCTATGAATGGAATTTCTAATATATCTGGGTATGTTATATCAGCGAGTGGTGATACTTTCGTAGTAAATTTATTCTTTAATAACTTCACAGCTCCACAAACTGAAATTAATAACTTACAAGATCTAATAATTATGCGTCTTGCTTCTTTCGAATAATTACTTTGCAATTACCACTTTAGATACGGTCGAATTCCCCTTATCGTCAGTGATTATTAAACTGTAATTACCTGAAGTGATGTGAGATACATCGAAATGCAGCTCTGCTTCACCACCTATTATTTTTCTTCCAAAATCTGCCACTTTACGTCCTGATAGATCTATCATCTCTATTGATAATAATCTATTCGAATCTGAATTCAATTTTAGATTCAAATTATTCTTAATCGGATTCGGATACACTGTAGTTGTCAATCCAACTAACTCATTAGCAACTGAATATAATATTTCTAATCTAAAGCTACCTTCGTTAGAGATAATAGTTTCATCGCCTTTTCTCTTACCGATGATTTGCCAAGTATATGTATTATTAATTTCAATTCCTTCTATATCACTTATATTGTAAGTTGTCCGATAATCTATAGTATCCCTGAATATCACGCTACCTCCTTTCTCAGAAACTATTAGTTCTATTTCTTCAACATTCCACATTGGTTTCCAGAAAAGCTTATCCTCTTTCATCACAAACTGTTCATCTACTGGTGATATTATCTCAGGTCTAATTGGTAGTACAAAGTTGCCTTGTCTATTCATCCAATAGTTTGTATTCGCTTTTATATCATCTATCGTAAAGTACTCTTCTCCATTCTGAAATATTACTAATACCAAATTATCTTCATCATCACCTAATCCGAAATGTAGCATATTAGTACTTTGCGAGATTCTACCAGTACTTACTATTCCTTGATTTGATCTAAATAGTTGTCTTTTATTATTCAATATCCTTGCACTAAATCCTTTAGCAACAGACTCTTTATCTATTCTTAAATTTAAAAAACTACCCATATTTTCTATTCTATTCTCGAATAATTTTACGTTCTCTTTGTCACTACAGACTAGTAAATCCATATCGCCATCCATATCATAATCTAGTCTCAACGCAGTCCAAGCACCATGTATTTTGCTACCATATTCCCATGTCATATCTTTTAGAGCATAATTATTAGCTTTACCTTCATTCAGATATACCCTTGAGTATTTCGTAGTGGATGCTACTTCCAAATCTTCATAAGAATATTGGCATGACCAAACATCCAAATAACCATCATTATTCAAATCTACTAATGTAGGCCCAGCATTCATCTCGAAAAATTTTAATCCTAATTCCTGATGCTTTTCTGTAAAAATATTATTACTACTATTGAAATAGATTAGTGATGGATTAGAATATGCTCCCCTCTCATCAGGATGACCCAAATTCCCTACTATCAAATCTACTCTTCCATCATCATTGATATCGCCCCAATCTGACCCCATACCGTGACCATAGTAATCTTTCACTAAAGTAGCTGTTCCCAAAACTCCCGTTTCCGCACTAACTTGAGTAAAAGTACCATCTCCGTTATTTCTATATAGCAAATCTGGTGCAAGTCTATATGTTGCAACAAAAATGTCTGTGAACCCATCATCATTATAATCAGTTAAACTAGCACCCCAACAATCATAATTACCTCCCGGTTCACCTGCAGCTATACCAGTACTTTCAGTTACATCTTCGAACTCTCTATTACCTTTATTTAAGTATAGTTGATCTTGATAATATACTTCTACTCCATTTATAGTAGCCCGTCCTCTAGCTATGAATATATCTAATTGTCCGTCGTTATTATAATCTAAGAATAATGGTGTTGTAGTAGGATCTGTATTAGCTTTGAAAACATTATCTGTATAATCTATATATCCATCTGCACTCCCATAATATATCCTGTCATTTCCTCCGCCTCTAGCTACGAATATATCAGTATAGCCATCATTATCTATATCTCCGAATATCTTATTGCCATCTATCACTTTTTCGAAGCGAGTAGTTACATTAGTAAATGTTCCATCACCATTGTTTACGAAATAATTGTTACCTACGAATATATCATCAAATCCATCGCTATTCCAATCATAAACAGCCCCCATTGAGGATTTTAGCATTTTACCATCTTTACCTATTAGGCCTACTTTATTTGTTACATCTACTAGAGAAGGTGTAGGGGGCGGTCCATTCTCATTTTCGTTGTACCAATTTATCTTTGCAGCCAATAGAAAATCTGTAGAAACTGGACTTGGTATCCCTCTCAGATTATAAAAACCCGAATTAGGTTTAAATGTTTGTACTAACCATGATGCATTTGGTTTGCTGTTTTTATTAGTATCTGCAAGGAAATAAGGTCCACCTTCTTTGATGATATGAGATATTCCTATCCTGTCTAATCCACCTACTCCTAGATTTAATCCAGATAAATCTAGCTCAAACCAAGTTTGACCCGGTTTATAATCAATGACGAATTGTGCATACAGATTATAATATAGTATCCCATTAACCCACAAAGAAGGAGCGTAGCTACCATCACTTGGGTCTCCGATTACTCTGATAGTATCTTTTCTCGCTATATTGCCAGTAAGTGCAAAATATAGCTTTTCCAGTTTTCCTTTAGAAGTGGGATGTAAGAACCCTACCTCTTCGAAGTCGGGATAATTCGATAAACTAGCGTATGCAGGAGAAGGAGTAAACTCATAATAATTAGAGCCAGCAGGCTGTGCAAATAAAATTGCCGGTAAAACAAATAGTATTAAAAATAATCTCATAACTTAATCCTCTTAGTCCCAAATTTTATTTTCTTAAATTGTAACAAAGATAATAAAAAAAATTCAAATTATTATGAGTTAAAATGATAATTACTTTTGGCATTTTTTTAGCTTCATTACTCTGGTTTATTATGTTCGCAGAGTTTACAGAGATTGGCTATATCATACATAATTCTTACTTTTGGATTGCAATGACTATCTCGGCTTCATCATTGGCAATTTTCTCAATTTTAACTCAGAAAGAAACATTCAAAAGCTTACTTAAAATCAATAAAAAGCTAATTCTTATTGGATTGGGGCATGCTGTTTTACTCTACGGTCTTTCGCGGCTAGGTGTATTTATAGCGCAAAATATGTTTGATTTTGTAGTACCCCAAATTGAAGCCATATATACTACTAAAACACAGCTCGATCCTATATATATAGGGCTTCTTCTAATATTTATAATTGGACCATCAGAAGAGATTTTCTGGAGAGGATTCGTTCAAAATAAATTAAGTCAAATAAGCAATCCCAAAAAGGCTCTTATAATAACAACGATTATTTATTGCTTAGTCCATATTTGGGCTTTCAATCCTATGTTATTGTTAGCTGCCTTAGTACTTGGTTTACATTGGGGTTTATTGTTTTATAAATACAAATCATTAGTCCCAGGCATTATTTCTCATGCACTGTGGGATGCTATGATATTTGTATTTTTTCCGGTTGTATTTTAAAAATTTATAAAAGGTAAAAAAAATGAAAGCTGCATATTATGAAAGCAATGGTGATTTGGAAGTAATAAAATATACTGAAGATTTTCCGAAACCAGAAATGAAAGACACAGAAGTACTTGTAAAAGTAAAGGCAACTTCTATAAATATGATTGATACTGTAATGCGCAAAGGATATCCGGGGTTGCAAATTAGTTTCCCGCATATACCCGGTGGTGATATATCAGGAGAAGTAGTTGAAGTGGGGAGTGGGGTGTCAAAATTCAAGCCTGGGGATAGAATAGTCTCTTTCCCAATAGTACTCTCAGATAAAGAAAATCCAAAGTTCGCAGATAACCCACAGCTCAATTTCGGATGGAAGTTCTTCGGTATGCATATACCTGGAGGATATGCGGAGTATGTTGCTATTCCCGAATCGTCGCTCTATAAAATTCCCGACAATGTTAGCTATGAGAAAGCATCTACAATACCAACGGCAGGTCTTACAGCTATACACGCTATAGATACTATCGCTAATTTGCAAAAAGGAGATACATTCTTAGTTTGGGGTGGCTCCGGAGGTGTAGGTACTTATGCTATACAGCTAGCGAAACAACGCGGAGCAATAGTAATCACAACTACTTCTACCGAAGAGAAAGCTAAGAAGCTGAAGGAAATGGGCGCAGACTACGTATATATGAGAGATGACGAGCAGATAGTGGAAAAAATTAAAGCCATATTCCCTGGTGGATTAGATGTTATCCTTGACTATGTAGGCCCAATGACATTTGATAAAACATTTAGTCTTTTAAGAAATGACGGTAGAATATTATTTTGTGGGATGATATCTGGAAGGGAAGTAACCCTAAATATCCAACAAACCTATTTTAGACATTTGAATATGAATGGCTTATTTCTTGGGAATCCAAAAAACATGCAAGATCTGATAAACCTTATGGCTGAAGGGAAAGTAGACCCGATTATTGATACTACTTACGATATATCTCAGGCAAAAGAAGCACAGAAACACTTCGAAAGAGGTGACTATATTGGCAAGATTGTATTGACTTTTTAGATTTGTAGAGACGTAATGCTTACGTCTCCTAATCCCCCAAACCCCTTGTAACTACGTCACTCTGATAACGCCGCAGGCGTTATCAGAGTCCAGGGAACTCTGCTGGAGTCCGAATGGATTGAGATTGATTCTATCTCAGTAGGCTAAAGCCAACGGCAATACTAGTTAAGTTAGGATTTCCTGCTTTCAGCTGGACACGTTAGTGGGGTAGAGATAGTAATCATCATCAAATATTTTTTTTAAAAATAAAATTTTATTATTTTCAGGAATCTTATATTGTTCAACACGAGATTCATATGAAAAAAATAATTCTTATTTCGATGGTTATACTTCTTTCAATCCCTTCATTATCTGCACAAAATTGTGTGCCTGAAGATAAAGTTATAAAAACTACAATTATGGGTAGAGACTATGAATTTATTACTGTAAAAAAGAACTGGGATGATGCTAATGAATGTGCCAAAGAAAGAGGTGGTTATCTCATTGATATTCAATCTCAAGAAGAAAATGATTCATTAATGCATTTCTTATTAAATACATTGAGATACAAATATTCTTTTAATTTGCTTGGTCAAGGTGAGGAAAATATCTGGCT
>JBFHKR010000061.1:0-14820 GCA_041595255.1 Chlorobiota bacterium | reverse complement strand
TTATATCTGTCGAGGAAGTTAGGTTTCACTAAAACATTGCACAGCTTTTTGTTATTCTGTATTCTATATCTTATATCTACATTCATATTAGTGCCTATTATTGCCCCTGTTTTTGGTCGAGAGAAAATTGATAATACTGATTTTATAGAACCTCATACTTTTTTCTATACATTAATGAATAGGAATTATGTTAGTCCAGAGCTTAATGAATTATTAAGAGATATTTCCATTGAATTGGAAAATAAGCATAAGGGTATTAAATTAGTCTATCTAGATGCTAATTTCCCGTTTATTGATAAGTTTCCTTTGCTACCCCATCTTAGTCATAATGATGGTAATAAAATAGATATATGCTTTATATATCAGGATAGCAAAGGGAAAATTGTTAATAATAAGCCTTCAGTTTCTGGTTATGGGGTTTTCGAAGCTCCAAACCCTACAGAATTAGATCAAACTTCTGAATGTAAAAAGAAAGGTTATTGGCAATATGACTATCCGAAATACTTGACTTTCGGTTCAATAAATGATGAAATTTCTTTTTCTGAGATAGGTACAAAAAACTTAATAAATCTTATATTGAGAAATAAAAATGTTGAGAAACTATTTTTAGAACCCCATTTAGTAAAGCGATTGAACCTAAATAATTCTAATATTAGATTTCATGGCTGTAGAGCAGTTAGACATGATGACCATATACATTTACAGATAAAATAAACAGGAAACCCTATGAACCCAATACTTAACAAAAACTTATTCTTTGTGAAAGAACACAGAGGAATATTCAAAGCAGCGAATAACTACGACATATTCGACCCGAATACTCAGCAAATGATAATGACTTGCAGAGAAGAAAAGCTCGGTATATTCACCAAGATATTCAGATTTACAGACTATAAGCGAGCGACTCCATTTGATATTGAAATAAAAACTGCTGATGGTAGAAAAGTGCTGACAGTAAAGCGAGGTATTTCTATATTTTTATCAAACGTAGAAGTATTTGATGAAAATGATATTTTAGTTGGTCGCTTCAAGCAAAAATTCTTTACAATTGGTGGGAAATTCGATGTGCTAGACGCTTCGGATAATGTAGTTTGTTCACTAAAAGGTAAATGGACAAGCTGGAATTTTGATTTCATCCGTGATGAATTTAAGTTGGCTCACGTAAGTAAAAAATGGGCAGGTATTGGCCGAGAAATGTTCACTAGTGCCGATAACTATATGCTAGAGATAGATAACAGTGTTCCACAAAACGACTCTGTTCGTTTACTGATTTTAGCAGCAGTTATGTGCATAGATATGGTTTTGAAGGAGTGATGATTAAACTTATAAGTCATACAATCTTGTAAATATAAATAAGCTAAATGATAATATATGGAAACACTCACAATCATAGAAATTGCTGGGACAGTTGCTTTTAGTATAGCAGGGGCATTTGCTGCTATGGAAAAGAGGTTAGATTTGTTTGGGATTTTTATAATTGCTTTCGTTACAGCAATGGGTGGTGGTACATTGCGTGATGTCTTGATTGGTGAATTACCAGTCAAATGGATGCTTGATCTGAGTTCAGGGTTTGTTGTTATTCTAAGTACTATAGCAGCTATTTCATTTACTAGGGTATTGCAAAACTACCACAAAATCTTACTATTGTTTGATTCTATTGGCTTAGGATTTTTCACTGTAGTTGGTGTTCAAACGGGAGTATCATTGAGTCTTCATCCTGCAATTTGTATTGCATTAGGAACTATAACTGCTTGTTTCGGTGGAGTTATTCGCGATATACTTTTAAATAATATACCTCTAATTTTTGAAAAAGAAATATATGCAACGACTTGTATTTTTGGTGGTGTACTCTTTTTCCTATTGCAAGATGTAGATATACCCATAATACCAATCGAAGTAATTTGCCTTATTTCTGTAGTTGTATTCCGATTATTAGCTGTAAGATATGATTGGCAGCTACCAACTCTGTGGAAAATTGAGAACCTAAAACCTTAAAAGAATAAACCCCAGCCTAGGCTGGGGTTTACAAGTAATTTTAAATTTTTCTAGTAGTTAACTTCGACTCCGCTCAGTGATCCATCTTCTTAGTCATACTTCTCAAATAAGATATCTCTTCTGCCATATCCTATTTCCATTAGGTTAGCGCGGGCTTCTTTTATCATATCATCCCATCCGCATAAGTAAAAGATAGCGTCTGGCTTTTCTGCGAATAACTCTTTGTATATAGGATGTAGATAACCCTTTCTACCCGTCCAATCTGGACTTTCTTCACGTGAAAGAACTGGATGATAATGAAAATTATTATCTTCTTTATCTAACGCAAAAAGTTCATCCGGGTAACATAGGTCTTCCCTATTACGAGTACCGAATATAAGATGCATACCTTTGTGAGGTTTATTTTTATTAAGTACATCCAGATACATTGAACGAAACGGAGCTAAACCTACACCAGTACATATAAAACAAATTTCTTTATCTATAGTGTCAGGTAATACGAATCTACCCAATGCTCGCGATACTGTAAGCATAGAACCTACATTAACATGATTGAATAGATAATTAGTACCGTCTCCACCTTCTTTGAATACAATTAGAAGTTCAATTTCGTTGTTTCCAACTGGCTCAGATGATATAGAGTACTGGCGGTAGTTTTTAGTACTATTAAGAGGCATATCAACTTTTACGTATTGTCCTGCTTTGAAATCAAATACATCTAGATCATTAAATCGGAGTTGGAATCTTCTAACTGAAGGAGTTTCTTGAATTATATTATATACTTCGGCTTGGTAATATTCTAATGCCATAGTTTTTTAGTTTTTGTTATTATAAAGAATGCAAAATAATAAAGTTCAGCGATATTTTATTTTATTGCTGATATTAAACTTTATAAATTGCTAGTTCGTATTAATGATTTTGCAACAAACGATTTAGTTAATGAATTCTTATAGCTTGGCGATTAGTGGTTCTTTGGTATTATTTATAGTATTAGCTTTACTTATAATTGGTGTTAGTTTCTATTCATATAGAAATACGAACCCACCAATATCAGGGGTAAAGAGATTTACCCTACTCTCGTTACGTATTATAGGTATGCTACTTTTGCTATTTGCTATATTCCAACCGATTGTTACTAATTCTTTCGATGAAGTTATAAAACCTAAAATTGCATTTCTAATTGATAATAGTGAATCTATTACTATAAAAGATGCTAGTATAGATAGAAAAAAAGTTTACTCAGATATTTTAATAGAAATAAAAGAAAAAGCCAATGTCGAAGATATCTATTTTAGTTTTTCAGATAACATAAATGACATTAGTTATGATAGTTTGACTAGTATAGGTAGTTTTGGCAAACGTACTGATATCTCGAAGGCATTGCGAGAATTAGAGTATAGACAAGACACCTCAAATATACAAGCGGTAGTTCTATTAACTGATGGCGCGTATAATGCAGGTGAAAACCCTTTCTACGCAGCTCAGAGCTTTGGTAAACCAGTTTTTACAGTTGGGATTGGCGATACTAGTAGCCCAAAGGATTTGAAAATAACAGATCTTATTACAAATGAGGTTTCTTACATTAATACTCCTACTCCTATTTTCATTAATTTAGATGCTAATGGTATCTACGATAGAGAAGTTAATGTAAAAGTAACAACAAATGGGAAATTAGTAGGTGAAGAGAAAGTCAAGTTAGACAAAAACCAAAATAGATATAAGCTCAAATTCTCATTTACTCCTGATAAACCTGGTAATTATAAGCTAAATGCGACGGTCGATAGCTTTGATGAAGAGATTACAAAGCTAAATAATAGTAAATCTGATATTATTAGAGTACTGGAGAACAAGAAACGTATTGCATTATTCGGTGGTCGCCCTAGTTACGATGTATCTTTTTTGATTAAAGAATTAGCAGATAATAAGAATCAGGAATTGCACAGGTACATCCAAAAAAACGCAACCAACTTTTACGACGAATTCAAGCAAAAGGATTTACAAGACGCAGAAATAATCATTCTAATAGGTTTTCCTAATTCATCGACAGACGTTAAATATATAGAGTTAATAAAAAGAGAATTAGACAGGGGTAAACCACTTCTGTTTATTGCTTCAGCAGATATAGACTATAAAAAGCTTGCAAAATTAGGAGAACATGTGCCTTTCACAGTTCTTTCGGAAGGAAGAAACGAAATGGAAGTATTACCAAGTGTGAACGCAAAAGAAGTAGGAAATTCAATATTAAGAGTAAATGGTGACAATAGTGATATAGAAAAATGGAATGCTCTCCCCCCTATTTCTAAAACTGAAACTTTCATAAAGCCAAATCCCGAGGCTAATATATTGATGAACTATACATTTGGTAATAGTTCTATGAATGAACCACTTATATTGTCTAGGACATTAGGGAATAAAAGAGGAATATTTATATTAGGATACGGCCTACAAAGATGGAAATTGAAAGGATATGCAGAAGAACTATCAAAAGGTAAAGAAGTCGTAGATTTATACTCTCAGTTAATGGACAACAGTGTTCGTTGGTTGAGTATAGATAATAGTTTTGATTCATTCGTATTAAAAACTAATAAACGAACTTATACAGAAGGTGAATCCGTTGAGTTTATTGCTCAATTATATGATGACAGTTATTTACCAGTTGACGAAGCAAAAATTGCTGTATCAATAAAAAGTGATAATTCGAAACCAAGAGAGATATTATTATCTGATATAGGTAATGGTCAGTATTATTATAAGCTAGAAAACCTTTCTAAAGGTGATTATCTATACGAAGGTAAAGCAAGTATAGGTAACGATTTAATGGGGAAAAGCAATGGTAGATTTATAGTTGGAGAATTGAATCCTGAGTATTCTGAACTTACAATGAATAAGAATCTTCTTGAAAGCATTTCTATTATAACAGAAGGTAAATTCTATTCAAATTCTATAGCCAATCTTTTCGAAGAAATTAAAATGAAAGAAAACTTCAAAGAAAAATTCGTCTCTAAAAAGAAAGATTATGCACTTTGGAACCTACCCCTATTTCTAATAATTTCACTTATGTGCTTTGCTACTGAGTGGGTAATAAGAAAACTATCTGGTTTAATCTAAACTAGAGATAACAATAAAAGACAAAAGAGTATGGAAACCGTCAAAACTATTTTAGTTTTCAGGTGAACTTTTTTATTGCTTTATTCGTTTTGGAAGCTTAATTTTGCATACAAATAAACTAATACGGTGTAATAAGTTTCCTAAAAATGAATATAGAAAAACCAATATCATCAAAAGAAAAAATAATTCAGGCTGCCCAAAGAGAATTTATGCAGTTTGGTTATACTAAAGTGACCGTTGACGAAGTAGCAAAAGCCGCAGGCGTAAGCAAGAAAACAATTTATCAATACTTTAACAGTAAAGAAGATATTTTTTGGGAAGTGTTGCAATGTCGTAAATCTGAAAAAATGGATATGTTTCAAGACATATATGATTTAGACATTGACTTCCTAGAGAAAATGCGTTTAATAGGATATAGGAATGCAAAAGATCTAACTAACGCACCTATAACTTTCCTTAAAGACTTAAAAAGAAATGCTCCTGAACTATCACTAAAAGTTGAAGAATTGAGACGAGATAGTATAGTCAAAGTTTTCGAAGATTTCTATACTAGAGGATTAAATGAGAACTATTTCAGAAAAGATATACCTATAAAAATTGTTTCCGAAATGTATTATGCAATGATGAACCACATGTTTACTATAGCAATAGACAGTAATCAGCATTCGATGGAAGAATTATATGATTATTTGAGTATGATATTCTTCGAAGGAGTTTTCTCAAGAGAAGGATATACTAAATACAATAGACTAATTGAAAAAGGATCAAAATGATAAAAAATAAACTTGAAGGAATTAAGATGAATTACGGGAAGAGCATAATTGCTCTAATTGCATTTATGTTTATGACTACATTAAACACTAATGCACAAGAGAAAATATCATTAGACGATGCAATCAAACTTGCATTAGAAAATAACAAACAACTAAGGAGCGCCCTTTATGATGTTAATAAAGCTGAAGCAGATGTTGATGAGGCATATGGTCACGCATTACCAAGTGTAGACCTAAGTGCGAACTATACTAGATACTTACAACCAATGCGTTTCTTTATTTCAGGTGGTTTATTCCCTAATCCAGATGGAACTACTGGTGGCCCAGGTCGATTTATCGACGCATCATCGGATAATGCTATCGATGCAAGAATAGATGTAACTCAAACTATATTCAATTCTGCGGTTTTTCGCTCTATTTCTGGGGCAGATAATTATTATGATGCAGCCAAACTTAATCTAAATGTAAAAGTAGATGAGCTTGTATTCAATGTGAAGAGTGCATATTTACAAGCACTTTTACAAAAAGAATCCTATGAATTAGTAAAAGCGAGTAAAACTAATGCTGAAACTAGTTTTAAAGATATAAAAGTACTTTTCGAAGAAGGTCTTATAGGCGAATATGATATGATTAGAGCAGAAGTACAAGTAGAAAACTTTGCACCGCAGTTAATATCTGCTGAAAATGAATACGAAAATGCGAAGAATAATCTAAAAGTTATTATGGGTATGGAACCTCTCGTTAAAATAGAATTAACCGACCAGTTAAATTCATTTAAGGAAGACTACAGTAACGAGTATAAAATGGATGAAATCGAAGATAAAATATTATTAGTCAACCCTCAATTATCTGCGTTAACAATGCAAGAAGAAGTTAATAAAGATTTCATCGCAGTTTATGAATCCGAATACTTACCTACTCTATCAGCATTTGGTAACTACTCATTACAAGGTCAATCGAATGACTTTAACTTCCCAACTGCTAGTACATCAACTGTTGGGCTTAGATTTAAAATGAATCTATTCTCTGGATTGCAAACCAACGCTAAAGTTGAGAAGGCAGAACTTGATTTGAAAAAAACGAAAACACAAACTGAATTGGTTGAATTGACATTAAAATCACAAGTGAAGAACTTAGTGAAAAGGATAGAGTCTTCTAAAAAACAATTAGAAGCAAATATTAGGAATATAAGCCAAGCACAAAGAGGATATGATATTTCAAAAATCCGATACGAGGAAGGAATAGGTTCACTTCTTGAAATCAATGACTCTGATTTGGCTCTAAGGACAGCAAAGATAAATAATTTAAGAACAAAGTTTGAATTACTTATATCATATGCACAATTAGACCAATTACTAGGTAACTATTCAGATAAATATAAATTAGAAAATAAATAAATATTAGGATAAGATTAAAGTGAAAGCAAAAAATATTATAATACTAGTGATAATGACAGTCTCATTATTAGCTGTATCTTGTTCGGAAAATGCTAATTCCGAAATTTCGATAGAAGAAAGACTTAAACAATTAGAATCGCAAAGAGCAGAGTTAGATAATAAAATTGCAGAATTGCGTAGTCAATTGGGAGATGAGAAAAAAGCCATACCTGTTGAGATTATGAACTTAGGGCAAAATTCTTTCTCTCACTATGTAAGTCTATACGGTGAAGTAGCTTCCGACCAAGATGTAGATATGAGTCCTAAATCTATGGGTTTAGTGAAGTCTGTTAATGTAGAAGAAGGACAGAGAGTGACAAAAGGTCAAACTTTGGCTTTGTTAGATGACGAAATGGTGAATAAAAGAATTAAAGAAGCTAAAGACAGCTATGAGTTCATAAAAACTATCTACGAAAAACAAAAAAGAGTTTGGGAAAAAAATGTAGGAAGTGAGTTAGAATATCTAAAGGCTAAAAATGACTTGGAATCTATGGAAAATAGACTTTCTATATTAAAAGAAGAATTGACTAATATGAGAATTGTTGCTCCATTTAGTGGTGTAATTGACAAAGTATATATCAAAGAAGGAGAAATGGCATCGCCTAATTTCCCTGTATTCCATATAGTTAGCGAAAGCGATTTGAAAGTAAGGGCAGATGTTTCTGAGTCTGTTTCATATAGATTGAAAACTGGTGAAGTAGCTGAAGTTTATTTTCCAGATTTAGATTTGGATACATTGAAACTAAAAATAAGCGCAGTTTCAAAATCAATTGATAAAGCTAATAGAACTGTAGGCGTTTTTGTTGATTTGCCAAAGTCTATTTATAATAAAGTTAAGCCATCCATGTTAGCATCAGTACGATTCAAAACTGCTGAGATTGACTCAGCGATTACATTGCCAACTAATTTGATTCAACAAGAGGGAACTACTGATTATGTTTATGTAGCTAAAAAAGATGAATCAGGAAAATTAGTAGCAGATAAAAAAATAATAGTTAAAGGAAAATCTTATAGCGGAGTAACCGAAATTCTAGGTGGTATTAAACCATCAGAAAATGTTATAACTGTTGGTTATGAAGGGCTGAAAGAAGGTGATTTAATCAAAACTACTAATAAATAATTAGAGAATAATAAATGTCGAATTTTAATATATTTAAACCAACGAATTGGGCTATAAATAATAGAGTGAGTATATTTGTACTATCTATTATATTAGTTCTTGTAGGTATGATGGCATATATAGATTTGCCAAAAGAGCAGTTCCCTGAACTTGTGATACCTACTGTTTATATACAAACAGTTTACCAAGGTACGTCTCCAGAAGATATGGAGAATTTGGTGACTAGGCCAATTGAAAAGCAACTAAAATCAATGTCGGGTGTTAAGAAAATTACATCCCAATCAATTCAAAATTTTTCTGCTATAACTATTGAGTTTAATACAGACGTAGATCCAGCTGTTGCAAAACAAAGAGTTGCAGATAAAGTTGATATGGCTAAAAGTGATTTACCAACTGACTTAGATCAAGATCCTATTGTGCAAGAAGTTGATTTCTCTGAAATGCCAATAATGACTATTAATGTATCAGGTAATTACAATCTTGATATATTAAAAAACTACACAGAAGAACTGCAAGATAGAATTGAAGCTTTGACTCAGATTACTAGAGCTGATATGATAGGTGCATTGGACAAAGAGGTCCAAGTAAATCTTGATTTATATAGAATGACTTCTGCAAATGTTTCTTTCGATGACGTTTTCAATTCTATTAGAAATGAAAATGTGAATATTGGGGGAGGTAATTTAAAAGTTGGTAGATTAGAACGTGCTCTCAGAGTTATAGGTGAGTTTGATAATACAGAACAAATTGAGAATATACTTGTAAATAGTAGTAAAGGCAATAAGGTTTATCTTCGCGATATAGCTAGTGTAGAATTTACAAATGAAGAAAGAAATAGCTTTGCAAGAATGAACAAAGAACCTGTTATAGCTCTTAGTATCATCAAGAGAAGTGGTGAAAATCTAATTGAAGCTTCTAATGAAATAAATGCTATAATAGCTGAGTTGCAGGAGACTACATTCCCAGATGACCTAAGTGTAAAAATAACTGGTGATTTATCAAACAACACAAGAGTTGCAATCAATGATTTGATTAATTCAGTAATTATTGGTTTTATACTAGTAACTATTGTATTGATGTTCTTTATGGGAATAAGTAATGCAGTGTATGTCGGTATGGCAGTACCGTTATCATCGGCTATATCATTTATTTTATTACCTCCATTGGATTTCACTTTCAACATAATTGTTACTTTCTCCTTTCTTCTGGGTTTGGGGATATTAGTTGACAATGCGATTGTAGTAATCGAAAATACTTACAGATTACATTTTAAGGAAGGAATACCAATAAAAGAAGCTGCTAATCAAGCAGCAGGAGAAGTCTGGGCAGCGGTTTTATCCGGTACACTAACTACTTTAGCACCATTCGTTCCATTGCTTTTTTGGCCAGGTATTATTGGTGAGTTTATGTTCTTCCTACCAGCAGTATTGATAATTGTATTAACTGCATCACTTTTTGTGGCGTTCATTATCAATCCTGTTTTCGCAGTTCAATTCATGGATGCAATAAAAGATGGAACTAAATCGGGCAAACCAACAAAAGGATTCTATATAGGTACTATAATTGCACTATTGTTTGGTATTGTATTCAACATGATTGAATTACATATTCTAGGTAATTTGATTATAATAGCGGTTATTTTGGGTTATTTGAATAAATTCCTTATCTCCCCTATATTAATTAAAAATTTCCAAGATAAAATTGTACCATGGATTATTGATAAATACCAATCTTCTTTAGAATTTGCTTTAAAAAGATTGAAACCAGCAGGCGTACTTGCTATAACAATAGGGATATTAATATTTAGTTTTATATACTTTGCAATGTTTACACCTCCAGTTGCATTTTTCCCTAATCCTGATCCAAATAACGTAATGGTTTATCTTGAGCTCCCATTAGGAACCAGAGCCGAGGTCACTGATAGTTTGACAACTATTATAGAAAACAAAGTAATAGATATTGTAGGTGAAAATAATCCTATAGTTACTTCTGTGATTTCGAATGTCGGTATAGGAGCGGGTGACCCCATGGACCCTGATAGAAGTGTTAAACCTAATAAAGGCAAAGTAACAGTAGCTTTTGTGGAATATGGTAAAAGAAACGGTGAAAGCACTTGGGACTACATGGAAAAAATACGTAAAGGCGTAGGCGACATACCAGGTGTAGATATAAAAGTAGATAAAGAGCAAGGAGGTCCACCAACTGGTAAACCTATAAATATAGAAATAGTTGGTGCAGAGTTTGATAAGTTAATTGAGATCTCAAAGCATTTCAAATATACTCTGGTAGATTCATTGAATATACAAGGGATTGAAAATCTACAATCTAATTTAGAGCTTAATAAACCTGAAATATTAGTTGATATCAACAGAGAGAAGGCAAATAAAGAAGGACTTTCTACAGCTCAAATCTCTTCTGCAATTAGAACAGCACTTTATGGTAGTGAAGTCTCTAAATATAGACAAGGCGATGAGGATTACCCAATTCAAATTAGATTAAGAGAAGAGTATCGTCAGAATATAGATCAGTTAATGAATATCAAACTGACTTTCCGAGAAAAAACTGGTGATTTCAGACAAGTACCTATTTCAGCTTTTGCAGATATTAGATTCCAGAATTCATTTGGAGGAATAAATAGAAAAGATGCAGAAAGAGTTGTTACACTAAGTTCCAATGTATTAACAGGTTATAACGCAAACGAAATCAATCAGCAAATAATCAAAGCAGGTGATGAATTAGCATTACCAGCAGGCTATTCAATCAAATTAACTGGAGAGCAACAAGAACAAGCTGAAACTGGGGCATTTCTTGCGAAAGCATTCCTAATATCTATGCTACTGGTATTTTTTATACTTGTAACCATGTTTAATTCGACAGTTAAACCACTTATTATATTTACTACAGTTCTTTTTAGTGTGTTTGGAGTTCTGTTGGGTTATGCTATATTTAACATGGAATTTGTTATAGTAATGACCGGTGTAGGAATAATAGCACTAGCAGGTATTGTAGTAAATAATGGTATATTATTGATAGATTTCACTGACGTTAGATTGAAAGAAGGTATGAAACCTATAAATGCTATTATGGACGGTGGTGTAATTAGATTCACCCCTGTTATCTTAACTGCTGGATCTACAATGTTAGGTTTAGTACCATTGGCAGTAGGATTGAATATTGATTTCGCTTCTTTCTTAGAGAGCTTCGACCCTAATATTTCATTTGGTTCTGATAATACTGTCTTTTGGGCACCTTTATCTTGGGCTATTATATTCGGTTTGAGTTTTTCTACTGTTCTTACATTGCTAGTAGTTCCAGCTATGTACACTATACAATTTAGTTGGAAGCAAAAATATAAGTTAGCTAAGAATAGAGGAAAGAGTCCAGGATCAGCTATGATTTATTCTCTTTTCGGTAAACGCCCTAGATTTGCTGGGCAATAGGAATATAATCTATTTGAGTTATTTTATTATTTGTGTAATCGGTTTGGAAAACTAAAAAATCCAAGCCGTTAGTAACAAGAAGGAATTGAGTTTTTTGGGCGATATTATAAATCCCTATCTGATTGAGAGTGGCTTGATTGAGTTTTACATCGGGCGATTTGCACTCAACAATGAGATAGGGATTTCCTTTTTTGTCATAGCAGATTATATCTAATCTAAATTCTTTTTCATTAATTTTGAATCCTATTTCAACTTGCATCCTAGATACCAAATACCCATAATCTGAGACTAGAAAATCTATTAGGTTCTGTCTCACCCACTCTTCTGGCGTACATTCTACATACTTTCTTCTAACTTTATCGTAAATCTTATTTTCACTGAACTTATGCTCAGATATTGGAAGATTTATATTAGGGAATTCTCTCATATTATAACTTGAGTTTCAAATTTAGTATTTTTGTAAATTATATAAAATGAAATTAAAGAATAATGACAGATAAATTAAATTTACTTCTTTGCAGTTCTTCAACTGTACATCCACTGGGATATTTGGAATATTGTAAAGACGATATAGCTGATTTCTTTTCTGGTTGTACTAATCTTATATTTATATCTTACGCTAGACCAGGTGGTGTTAGTTTAGAAAATTACAGTGCAGTAGCTAAAGGCGGTTTCAAAAATGCTGGATTAGAGATAAAGGGTATTGAAGAATTTGAAAATCCAACAGAAGCAATAGCAAATTGTGATGGTATATTCACTGGTGGTGGTAATACTTTTCTTTTATTAAAAACTCTTTATGAAAAAGGACTAATAGACCCAATGAAACAAAGGGTTAACGAAGGACTAAGATATATGGGAACAAGTGCCGGTTCCAACGTAGCAGGCCCTAGTATTAAAACAACTAATGATATGCCTATAGTTTATCCTCCATCTTTTGAATCATTTGGCTTTGTACCATTTAATATTAATCCTCATTATCTAGACCCTGATCCTCACTCAACTCATAAAGGTGAAACAAGAGAAACTAGAATAAATGAGTATCATCACCAAAATGACAATATTGTGGTTGGTTTAAGAGAAGGTTCCATATTAAAAATTCAAAAAAGTGATGTAACACTTATAGGGAAGCCAACACTAAGGATTTTTGAAAAGGGAAAAGAAGCAAAAGAATACGATAATAATGCAAACATAAATTTCTTACTAGATTAAAATTACTCAACAGGAAATTGAGCTATGATATACTATAAAAGTCCTTCGCAAATAGAGCTAATGAGAGAGTCAGCTACGCTTGTTTCTAAAACTTTGGCTCTTGTTGCTGAAAATATTAGAGAAGGTATGACTACAAAAGAACTCGATACAATGGCTGAGCAGTTTATCAGGGATAATAATGCTAAACCTGGTTTTTTGGGTTTGTATGGGTGTCCTAGTACATTATTAACCTCAGTTAATGAAGCCGTAGTACATGGTTTACCTAATGACCAACCACTAAAAGATGGAGATATTGTATCTGTAGATTGTGGAGTTCTTAAAAATGGATATTATGGCGATCACGCATATACTTTCGGGATAGGTGAAGTAGCTCCTAAAACCGTTGAGTTATTAGAAGTAACAAAAGAGTCTCTATACAAAGGAATAGAGCAGTGCGTAATAGGAAATCACGTAGGAGATATAGGGTACGCTATCCAAACTTATTGTGAAGAAAGAGGATTTAGCGTGGTAAGATCTCTAGTAGGACATGGTTTAGGAAGAAAGCTACACGAAGACCCACAAGTTCCAAATTACGGTGAACCTGGTAGAGGCAGAGTACTAAAAAGAGGAATGACATTAGCTCTAGAGCCAATGATAAATGTTGGCACTTATGAAGTTGTTGAGCTTAGTGACAAATGGACTGTAGTTACTAAAGACGGAGAGATGTCTGCTCATTTCGAACATAATGTGGCTATTACTAGTAATGGCCCTGATATACTCTCAGACTTCAGTATAATAGAAGCAATAATTAATAAAAATGATAATTTGATAAAAGTATGATAGATAGAATAGTTTTAAGAGACCCTTTTGATATGCATATTCACTTTCGTGAAGGTGAAATGTTAGATTTAGTAGCCCCATTGAGTGCAGAAACATTCTCGGGTGGTATAATAATGCCGAATCTAGTACCACCTGTAGATAATATAGAACGGTTAGACAAATATATAACAGAAATAGATAATGCAGTAAGAGGATATAATTTCACACCATTTATGACTATTTTCTTTAAGAAATATAGTCGTGAGTTTTTAGAATCTACAAAAGGCAAAATTAGAGCAATAAAACTATACCCAGCTGGTGCAACGACAAATAGTGACGAAGGTATCAAAGAAATAGAAGATGCGTTCGATACTCTCAGAATTATGGAAGAATTAGGTATTCCGCTTTTAGTCCATGGTGAAACTCATGGTTTTGTAATGGATCGTGAAGAAGAGTTTTTAAGTATATATTCTCATCTTGCTACTGAGTTCCCTAATCTAATGATAGTTATGGAACATATTACAACTGCATCTGCTGTTGACTTGTTAGACAAACATGATAACTTGTTTGCCACAGTTACCTTACAACATCTATGTATCACATTAGATGACGTCATAGGTGGACTAATGCAGCCACATAATTTCTGCAAACCTATAGCTAAAAGACCAGAAGATAAATCAGCATTACTTAATGCAGCCCTTTCTGCTCATCCAAAACTATCGTTTGGTAGTGACTCTGCACCTCATCCAGTTGATAAAAAAGAGTCCGCTTATTGTTCGGCAGGCTGTTTTACTTCTCCATTTGCATTACAATACTTAGCTGATATATTTGAAAGCAATGGAAAGTTAGAAAATTTACAAAAGTTTGTATCAGATAACGCTATGAAGAATTACAACTTAACTTCCAATAATAAGACAGTTACTTTAGTTAAGGGAGAATTT
>JBFHKR010000060.1:0-15256 GCA_041595255.1 Chlorobiota bacterium | reverse complement strand
TAGTGAATAGTGTTCTAAGTGAAAAATCAAATGATATATCAGTATATCCGAACCCAATGGATGATATACTAAGTATAGATTTACCAGCTATAACAACAGAAGAGCTAACTATTGTAGTTACAGATTATCTAGGAAGAAAAGCTTATAGTAGAAACACTAACGCTTTATCAAATAAACTGGAATTAAACTTGTCAAGCTTACTATCTGGTGTTTATAATATTTCTATAATCGAGGGAACTAATAATATCTACACCACTAAGATTGTGAAGAGGTAATCCCATTTATTAGATTCGTAATAGTAAAAAAATAGCCGGTATATACCGGCTTTTAAATTTCTTTTTTCTTTCAATTACTTTACTTCTTTGTGTAAAGTATGTCTTCCTAAGAATGGATTATATTTTTTAATTTCCATTCTGTCAGGTGTATTTTGTTTGTTTTTCATAGTAGAATATCTAGAAGCTGGTTTGCCTTCACCTTTTGCTTCCGTACATTCTAATATAACTTTAATTCTATGACCTTTCTTCGCCATGTTAAACTCCAGATATTATTTTTTAAATTTGACTGCAAAATTAAGAAGACTTTTCCACAATACAAAGTAAAATAATTAGTCCATCGCTTTTTATAGTGCAAAAATTGTATTATATTACATCTATTATTGTCAACAATTAGAAGGTGGCCTTTGTTCGATTCTTACATAGTATTGATAGCAGCTAGTTTAATCATTGTTTTATCATATTTTTTTGATGTAGCATCCAAAAAATTTAAAATTCCTTCAGTATTATTTTTGATTACTACCGGATTGATCCTGAAATATGCGGGAGAGGTTTATGGGTTTACTTTTCAAGAGGAATTTTTCAGTATCCTAGAATTACTAGGGATAGTTGGGTTGATTATGATTGTACTTGAAGCTGCGGTCGACCTCAAAATCTCTAAGAAAAAAATACCAGTTATTAGGCAATCGTTTGCTCTAGCTTTATTTATACTTATTGCTACTTCATTCGGAATAGCTGGGGTTATCTTTTACATACTTGATAATGAGCCCTTTTTTCATTGTCTAGTATATGCTATACCTCTTAGTGTAGTGAGCAGTGCAGTTCTTATTCCTTCGGTGCATACCCTAACAAAAAGTAAAAAGGAATTTTTAATTTACGAATCTACTTTTTCTGACATTATAGGAATCTTATTTTTTAATTTTGTTGTTATACAGGAAGGTAGTATTCTATCTTTATCTGGTATTATGATGATTGTGGCTACAGTTTTGTTTTCAATTATTGTCAGCTACGTACTAGTATTCGTATTCAGCAAGATAAAAACTCATATAAAGCTTTTCTTGATGATAGCCGTACTCGCTTTATTATATGCGCTCGGCAAACAATTACACTTATCTTCACTACTGATGATATTTATCTTTGGTATAGTGATGAATAATGCTAAAATATTTTATCGTGCTAGATTAGCGAATCATATCAATTTTGATAACGTAAAATCTATTGGGAATGAGTTTAGGATAGTAACTGCAGAGACTGCGTTTGTTATTCGTACTTTCTTTTTCATTACATTTGGTATGAGTATAGATTTAGCTTTGCTTGCAGATCCTAGAGTATTAGTTATTGGATTTATAATTCTAGTTATTTTGTATTTAGTACGTTATGTCAATTTTAAAGTATTTTTAAAGACAAATGTTTTTCCAGAAATATTTTTAGCGCCACGTGGCTTAATAACTATTCTATTATTCTTCTCGATACCTACAGCATATCAAATTGTGGGTCTAAGTGAAGGTATATTATTCTTCGTGATACTAGGTACTAGTATAATAATGATGATAGCCATAATGTCGTCCAAAGATTCCGAGATGGAGTCAACCACTTTCTTTGATGTTGGTTTGGGTCAGGCATCTGACTATGAAATTGAATATGAGACTTATTCGGAATTTGATGATTTACTGGATGATGTATCAGGAATAAATAAAAAAGCAATTGAAAATAAAGATAACACAAATGAACAGAAAGGAGATAGTTAATGATAAAAAGTATCATTGCATTGGCAGTGGGGATATTCGTTTTGAGTAGTATATCACTAATGTCAGCAGAAAATGTTTTCCCGTATAAATATGAAGTAAATACTCTGGAAAACGGATTAAAAATAATTACAATACCTATGCCTTCTAACGGTATAGTCTCATATTACACAATAGTAAGAACAGGTTCAAGAGATGAGTACGAAGTTGGAAAAACTGGATTTGCTCATTTTTTTGAACACATGATGTTTCGAGGTACTAAAAAGTATCCGGGTACAGTTTACGATAGTTTAATAATTTCAATTGGTGCCGATGGTAATGCATATACAACTGATGATTATACAGCATACCATTTGAGTTTGGCAGCAGAAGACTTAGATCTAGTTATGGAATTAGAAAGTGATAGATTCCAAAACCTTAGTTACCCTGAAGCAGATTTCAAAACTGAATCAGGTGCTGTGTATGGAGAATACAGAAAAAATATTACAGATCCAGGGAATGTTATTTGGGAAAAGATAAAGTACACAGCTTTTGATAAACACACTTATAAGCATAGTACCATAGGATTCGAAGAAGATATAAAGGCAATGCCAACTCTGTACGAATACAGTAAAGAGTTTTATAGCAGATACTATAGACCAGAAAATTGTATACTTTTCGTAGCCGGAGATATAAAAACAAGTGATATACTAGCAAAAGCTAAAAAGTACTATTCTTCATGGAAAAGAGGTTATGTAACTCCTAAAATCGAATCTGAACCTACTCAAACTGCTCCACGAAATGCAGAAGTAAGCTATGATGGTAAGACTAATCCGATGATAGCTATTGGGTATAAAAATAGTGCTTTTGACTCTAAGAGCAAATCATCTGTAGCTAGAGAATTAATCGGAGATTTGGCCTTCGGATCAAATAGTGAGCTTTATAAAAAGCTTTATCTAAAAGAGCAGAAAGTCCAATATATCTCACCTTATTTCCCGCAGAACAGAGATCCATTTTTATCAATAATATTTACGATGGTTAATGATGCAAAGGATTTGGACTATGTGAAAACTGAGATTCAAAAGTCAGTAGATTGGTTCCAAAATAATTTGGTAGATAAAAAGAAACTAGAAGATTTGAAAAAAAGACAGAAATATGGGTTCCTAATGGGACTAGATACACCTAGCAACCTAACGGGTGGTCTAGCTAGAACTGTGGCAATAACTGGTGGTATAGACGCTATAGAAGATTATTTTAAAACGCTTGAATCACTAACTCCACAAGACATACAAAACGAAGCTAAGAAAATGAATGCATCTCAAAGAACTGTAATAGAGTTAAAGGGGACTAAATAATGAAAAAAACAACTATGATTAGAATACTGTCTCTAGCTCTATTATTAACTATAACTTCTACTTCAAATCTATCAAGTAAAGATATGAGTAATGATAAAGTGATAATGAAAATAGCTGAAGATCCAATTATTGCCTATAATATATGGTTCAAAGTTGGGTCCGCTAATGACCCAAAAGGAAAGGAAGGATTAGCTAATCTTACTGCACAACTTATGGCTGATGCATCAACTAAAAAGAACGATTATTCGGCAATTCTTGAACAACTATATCCTATGGCTACTAGCTATGGTACAAAAGTTGACAAAGAAATGACTACTTTCCAAGGTAGAGTACACAAGGATAATATTAAGAAATACAATGAATTATTCCTAGATGCAATATTGAACCCTGCTTTTACAGAAGATGATTTCAATAGAGTAAAGAATAATACTTTAAACTTCATAAAAAATGAACTTAGATATTCTTCCGATGAAGAGCTTGGCAAATTTTCACTTTACAACTTTGCATTTGTAGGTACTCCGTATGAGCATATAATGGCTGGCACAGTTGAAGGAATAGAAAATATTACTTTAGCTGATGTCAAGGAATTCCATAAAAATTATTTTAACAAGAACAACTATGTTATTGGGCTTGGTGGTGGATTTGACAATAATCTAGTAGATAAAGTTAAATCTAGATTAGATGGATTGGCTGATGCGAAAACAATTACTAAAGTAGATATTAACCCCAAACCAATTAATGGATTAGAAGTCATTTTAGTTGAAAAAGAGAATAATTCTACGGCAATAAGCTTCGGTTTTCCTATTGAAGTTCTTCGTGGAGATGATGACTTTTTTGCACTTGCTTTATTTAGCTCTTGGTTCGGAGAGCATAGAAACCAGTCTAGTCACTTATTCCAAGTAATAAGAGGTGAAAGGGGTCTAAACTATGGTGATTACTCATATATAGAACGTTTTCTAAACGGTGGATCATTAAGTAAGCCTGACCCTAATAATGCAAGACATAAACAACTTTTTGAAGTTTGGTTAAGACCAGTACAGCACAAACATAGACACTTCGCTCTTAGAGCAGCTATGCGAGAACTTAAAATGGTAGTTGACAATGGTATGACTGAGCAACAATTCGAAACTACTAAAAAATTCTTAGATAAGTATTCTATTCATTGGGCAGCTACTACTTCTGAAAGGTTGGGTTATCAAGTAGATTCGAAATTCTATGGAATAAATGACGGAGGAAATTATATTAATTATTTCCGTGAGAAAATTAAGAATTTAACTTTAGAACAAGTGAATAAAGCTATCAAAAAACATATACAATACGATAATGTAAAGTTTGCAATGATTACAACTGACGCAGAATCTTTCAAAAAAGATTTGATTAGTAATGCGCCAAGTCCTATTGAATATGATTCACCTAAGCCAGATGAAGTGTATGAAGCTGATAAAGAAATCTCAACTTTCAAACTTGATTTCAAAGCTGATAAAGTGAAAATAGTACCAGTGGACAAAATGTTCCAGAAATAGTTTTAGAATATATTGATAAATTCAGACAAAGCCCTGCACTATGTGTGGGGTTTTTTTATATAAAGTAATAATAATTAGATATAGACCGAAGGATTATTGAGTTATTATTGTCTAATATTATAAATAAAAAAAAATAATTAATACATAAGGTTTAAATCAATGAAAAAAATATTTACTATACTGGCTTTTCTATTAACTTATAGTCTGATACAAGCTCAAGATTTCTATAATATAGACCAAGTTCAAACAATATCGATAGTTTTTGCTGAGAGTAATTGGGATGCACTCCTAGATGCTCAAAAAGCTGGTGATGAGGATTATATAATGGCACAAAGCGTGACTATAAATGGCGTGCTTTTCGATAGTGTAGGAGTCAAATACAAAGGTAATAGTACTTACGATGCTAGACAAACTAAAAATCCTTTTCATATAGAGCTAGATACTTACAAAGACCAGAAGTATGAGAATTATACTGATATAAAACTAAGTAATGCAGCTAAAGACCCTTCTTTTATTCGCGAGGTTCTGAGTTATAAATTGCTAAGAAAGTATATGGACGCTCCACTTTCCAACTATGCAAATGTGTATGTTAATGGTCAATTAATTGGTCTTTATTCTAATTCGGAGTCTATTTCTAAAAAATTCGTAGATGATAGATTCGGTTCTAAGACAAACACATTTGTAAAATGTAATCCTCCAGATGGTGCAGGCCCAGGTACTACTAATCTACCAAACTTAGTTTACAAAGGTAATGATAGCTCGCAATACTATAGCGCTTACGAATTGAAATCGGATACAGGTTGGGATGAGTTGATCGATTTGTGTGATACACTTAAAAACAATATTGCTGATATAGAGAAAATACTTGATGTAGATAGAGCATTGTGGATGTTAGCTTTTGACAATGTATTAGTTAATCTGGATAGCTACATAGGTGGGTTTGCACAAAACTATTATTTATACAGAGATGATAATGGTAGATTTATTCCAATAGTTTGGGATTTGAACGAATCATTTGGGACATTTTCTATGTCAGGTTCAGGAAATTTGAATAATACTTCTTCTAAACAAAGATTGGATCATTTGCTTCACTTAAACGATGCTTCATACCCATTGGTAAGCCAGTTGTTGAATGTACCAACTTACAAAAAAATGTACTTAGCTCATTGCAAAACATTCTTAACAGATAATTTTACTAATAATGGGCTTTATTATACTGAAGGGCTTGCATTACAAAAGATTATAGATGCTCATGTGCAAGCAGATCAGAACAAATTTTATACTTACAACAATTTCATTTCTAATTTGACATCAGATATTTCTGGTGGTGGCGGACCTGGTCCAGGTAGCTCTACTCCAGGTATTACTACATTAATGAATGGTAGATACTCTTACCTAATGGGACTTAGCGATTTTTCTGCTACGGAGCCGTCTATTTCTGATATTACTACTTCGTCTGAGCAGCCTAAAGTGGGTGAGAAAGTATTTATTACAGCAAAAGTTGTGAATGAAGACAACGTAGTATTGAGATATAGAACACAACTAAGAGCCACGTTCGATAAAATCACTATGTATGATGATGGTAAACATAATGACGGCGAAGCAAATGATGATGTTTACGGTGCTGAGGTGACTATGACATCTGCAATTATGGAATACTATATATACGCAGAGAATAGTACAATTGGCAAATTTTCACCAACTAATGCTGAACATGAGTTTTACTCTTTGACATCAACTGTAGGAACTGCAGAGGGAGATATAGTAATAAATGAACTCCTCGCTTCGAACGATGTAACAAATGCGGACCAAGATGGCGGATTTGATGATTGGGTAGAGATATATAATAAAGGCACGGAAGCGGTGGATCTAGAAGGTTATACAATAACAGATGATATAACAGACTTTACTTTATTCGTATTCCCTGCTGGTACTATATTACAACCGAACGAGTATATACTAGTTTGGGCAGACAAAGAACCAGAACAAGAAGGATATCACGCTGACCTTAAAATATCAGCAAGTGGTGAGACTCTATATCTGACTAATGCCGAATTATCAATAATAGATTCTGTTAGTTTTGGTACTCAAGAAACAGATATTTCTTATGGTAGATATCCTAATGGTACTGGGGATTTTACAACTATGACTCCTACGCCAGCGTTGGTTAATATAAATACAATAACAGGTATTAATGACTTCGGTCTAGGATTCAACCTCAACATCTACCCGAACCCAGCAAAAGATGAGTTGAACATAGTCTTCGATAAAGGAATAAATTCTGTAGTGATACTAGACCTGAATGGAAAAGCAATATTATCTAGTAATAACCTAGCTCCACAAATGGAACAAAGTATTAACATAGATTACCTACAAACAGGTACTTATTTTATCAAAATTAATGATAATATATATAAGAGATTCGTGAAAGAGTAATCTAGAATATGTAGAAGATAATAAGAATGGCTGTTCGAAAGGGCAGCCTTTTTTTTTATAAGAATCGTCTATTCACAAAGCGCTTACACAATAGGATGTAGGTACATAGCACTCGCTATGGGCGGATAAATGCCGGCTTATTTATTGACTTTAGATAGAAGAAATGTTCTTGTTATTGTCGTACGAATTTACTAAGTTAATGGGTATTAAATGAGCAATAATTTATATAGAGAACAAATTTATGAAAACTCTTATTGCACTTATATTTTTCGCATTTATATATTTATCGGCTCAGCAATCTGACATTATAGAACGCTCCGATGCATGTAAAGATGTTAGAATAGTCCAAATAGCAAACCTCTTAGGATGGGACTTGGATAAAATCGAAGTAGAACCTATGGAGCTGTCAGATAAGTCTATGTCCAGTTCTTGTAAATATACTTTCGGTGAAGAAGAACTTACTATTGATATAGAAGAAATTGGTTTCATCAAGATGCTTCCCAATAATATTAATCACTATATAATATCAGAAGGCAGCTATAGTAATGAAACAGAAATGTTGATATACGAAATGAATCAGCTTATTAGTACATATCAGATTAGTTTGAAGTTCAAGACCAATCGCTCTGATGAAGGAATGTATGAGCTTTTGGAAAAAATTTCTAATCAAATTGAGTTAAAATCAACTGATAGTGTTATTACTTACAAATTCTAATTTATTGCAGTATTATCATTTTTTTGAAATAAATAGTGCTATTTTTTGGATTAGAAACTGTAATCTTCGTAAGACCAGTTGACCTGTTTTTAGTAGACTCTATATCTAACCCGTTAGGGATAGTTCTAATCAGAGTTGGGTTAATCGAATATGGTACAACAAAACTAAATTTTTTATTGGGCTCTAGAGGAGTTACCAACTCCTTTTCTACGAATATATTATACACTTCGGTATCTGAGCGGAATAAGTAAGAAGGTATCTCTAGTTTACCAAAAGTACTATCTATACCGACTTTTTTACTAAATTTATCAAAATAAAGCACACCTTTGTACTCATATTCAGCTTCAACAAAAATAGCTACATCTATATATCTTTTTTGAAACCTTTCGTTTTCAGTGAGCATAGTATCTATATTATGTATAGGTTCTCTTGTTCCCAAGTGGAATTGTATTATATCTGGTTTTCTATCCAGTACATATTCTGGGTCACCAAGCTCATGACCTATAAACCCTCTACCTGCTTTCTTTGGTTTATTACGGGGGATATGATAGTCATTCAGCCCAAGCATATCGAGAGCGGGAAACATAGTAAAATAAGGGAGTGATCCGGCAGGATCAACAGCTATTAGCGGCTGTTCCTCACCGAATGTTTTCTTTAATTCTGCACCTAAAGTTTGAAGATTGTATATCCAAAGCGATTTTCTAGAACGTGTATTATTATCATCAGTAATCTGTTGATAAACATAAAAAATTAATAATGGTGAAAGCAACGCAAATGATAAATATTTCTTACGGTTATCCAACGGATTATTTGATAAAAAAGTACCTAAACCATCTATAATAATTAGCATAAAAACTACTATAGTGAATAGATGGTGGCGGAAAGCAAAGAAAAAATCACCTCCTATAAATGCAAGATAAGATATCCAAGTTCCCAATATTATTATATATAATAAGCTTTTACTTTTCTTCTTATAGAAAAGATAGGCAAGAAATGTAGCTGCTATTATGAACATAGAAAAATTAGATTTAAAAAATCTTAGGCTGTACATAATACCAGTGAAAGCATGATAGAATGAGGGGCTAACCTTTACTAATGCTGTATTAGGGACTAATTCGCCATAATAATTGATTCTGAAAATAAGTTGCCCGAAATAAAAGATAATCGGAAATATAGAGAGCTTAGAAAGTGCAATTATAGCTTTCTTTAGCTCATCTCTATTAGAGATCAGGTGATATAATCCTATCATAACTGATAACAAAACACCATCGGGTCTAGTGATACAGAGTAACCCTAGCGAAATAGATGCAAACCAAAGGTAGCGGATTTCGCCACATTTTTTATAGTCTAAATATCTGATAATTGAGTGTAGAGCTAACATACTAGCAAGTGAGTTTTCTAATCCACCAATAGCCCAAACAGCCACACCACTAGAAATAGAAAAAAAGAACAAAACTATTGATAGTATAAGTGGTGCTTCCTCGTATCTACTTTTCGCATATTGGATTAGCATATAAATATTGGTAACTGTAAATAGTATACCAAGTACTCGTGCTACTATTATCATATTGGCTCCCAATTTACCAAAAAAGGCAAGTATAAGAACCCATAGTAGATTAGAATACCCCTCTACTTTTATACCATTAGTCCAAGTCAGCCCATGACCGTCAATCAACCTTTGTGCGTAACGTATAGTTATAAGCGAATCATCTGCGAAGAATGGCATATACCAGCTTATATTCAAAGCTAAGATTATGCAAGAAGTAATAAAAAGTATTATATATATAGTTTTATTAGTAATTCTATTTTCACTTGAGTATTAAAAAAAAGCAAATATAAACAAAAAACTCCACCTCAAATTAATGAGATGGAGTTATAAAGGACTTTTTATTAAAAAATAGGATGAATAGTACTATTGTTTTATAAACTTAGCCCTAATATTTGTTTCCTTACCCTTTATTTCCAGAAAGTATAGACCAGATGGCAAACTGCTAACATTAATGTAGATATTACCTGTGTTAGGCTCTACTTTTTTCATTGACATTCTACCAGATCTATCAAAAACTCTTATCTCTACTTCAGAATCTGTGATATATTGAGCTATATTCAAATTCACTGTATTTACAGTTGGGTTTGGATATAGGTTTACTTGAGGTAAGTCTATATATTTAACTGATGTCTGAGATTTTAAGCTTGCAGTATTATTAATTTGACCACGAGTTTCTCCACTAGGGTTTTTCTCAGAATGGATATTGATATAAGCTTCGCCAGCCATTATTGCTTCTATTACAGATGTATTTAAACCATCTTCGGCTGTTATATTTGCTCTTATTGTTTGAGCTTCTTCGTCAATGTAATCAGTTAGATTTATAACTACTCCACCATTTTCTCCGGCTTTTGCTTGATGAATATGAGCGCCTGTTATTTTACCATCGAAATTTGCATAAGAAACATCAACTGTAAGCATATCCCAGCTATTGTTGATAGAAACTACACCTGTACCCGTTGTACTATTATTTATAGCAGGTACTTCTTGTTCACTTGTTAGGTTGAAAGCAAATGTTTCTCTATTGTAAGATCTTAGTTGCCCACGTATCTCACCATTCGCAAACATCTCTGTATGCACATTCAGATACCCATCACCATTCAATAGAACTCCTACATTAGTCTTCAGATCAGCACCCAATTCAACAACACCACTTACTAGATTATTAAGTATTCCAGGTGTTAAATTTACAATTACTCCACCATTCACACCTATAGAAGCTTCGTGAATATGTGTACCTGTTATTTCTCCGCTTAGTCCAGCAGTGAATACATTGTACATCAGTTCACCTGTTTCTATATCTAAACTAGCAGCAGCTAATCCCATAGCATTGGTACCAGCAGGAGGATTCTCTTGTGCTCCGTTCAACCATGTGTCAAAAAATACACCGTGCTGTAGTTCTAACTGACCGCGTATCTCGCCAGCTGGATTATCCTCAGTATGAATATTTAAGTAAATATTACCTGCGATTAAATCTGCAATTATTTCAGAATTCATTTTAGTTGTAACTATAGTATTTCCACTTATATCTCCAGTAAGATTTACAACTACCCCACCATCTTGACCAGCAGGTGCATTATGGAGATGAGCGCCAGTTACAGAAGAAGTAGTACCATCAAATAAAACTTTGATTTCCATGTGTTCCATATCTGGATAAACTCTTACAATCGCCATACCTTCGGCATCACTAGTTACTGAGTGCGTCTCATTATCTGCTGATAACATAGCCGTAAATGCCCAATCGCTATTAAGCATAACTTGACCTCTAGTCTCACCTGCAGGGTTTTCTACTGTATGAACGTTTAGATAGTATTGACCTTGAAGCAACGCTTTCAAATCAAAATCTGTGATAGTACCTGCGATTACATTACCTTTCACGAAGCTAGTCAAGTTCACATCTACTGGACCATCTTCACCTGGCATTCCCTTATGAAAATGAGCACCTGTAATAGAACCAGTTAGGTTGTTTACTGTAGCGTTAAAGTATAGACTATCCATATTTTCACTTAGTACTACTCCTAGCGAACCATTAGCGTTTCCGTTCACCGAATGAACTTCATTATCAGAAGAAAGTATAGAGTGGAGGGCTAATTTACCAGAGAACATTGGATTGAAAGGTAGTATGCCATTATCGAAATAAAGTCTAGCATATAACTCTAATTGACCTCTCAATTCACCAGCTGGAAAGGCTTCAGTATGCATATTCACATATACTTTATCATTCACGAATAATCCACCAATTTCACTAGTTATATCAGTAGCATTACTACCTTCTATCCATACACCATTATTCTCATCTTGTGTAATATCGTCATTAAGTGCAAGTACTACATCACCATTCATACCAATTTCTGCATTATGAAAATGTGCAGCTTGCACTTCACCTGTTAGGTTATCAGCTAGCATTGCATACCAAATATCATTCAATGAGTTTGATAAAGATACACTACCACTACCATAAGCAGCAGTTCTTATACCTGGATTCTCTTGCTCACCTTCGAAAATAGTTGTTAATGCTATTCTCGTATTTGGAGAGACCTGTCCTCTGATTTCACCCGCCGCATTTGCTACTGTATGAATGTTCACATAGATTTTTCCTTTCAAGAAGTTTTGTATTAGTTCGTTAGTAATTGCAGCACCGGTTTTAGTACCTACAATCCAATTACCATTAATATCAGAAGTGACATCAACAACTGGAGCACCAGCCACTCCCGATTCCCCTAAATGGAAATGAGCTGCTACTGCTTCACCAGTCAGGCCTTCAAAATATATCATATAGGTTAATGAATCCATAGAATTGTTGAAGTGAATATATCCATTACCTTGTGCCATACTTGGAACTATTACTGAAGGTACTTCTTGCTCAGTGTCTATATTAGTTCTTAAAGTAATACCTTCATTCCATTCCAAATCACCTCTTAGCTCACCATTCGGATTAGCTTCTGTATGGAGATTCAAGTATATTTCACCATTTGCTAACTTAGACCATAAGTCAAGATTCTCATCTATTTCAACGCTACCCATTATTCTATTACCATCAATTAGATCTGTCAGATTAACAACTACTCCACCATTTGCACCAGCCATTGCATTATGCAAATGTGCTCCAGTAATAGCGCCTGTAGTACCGCTGTAAACAGCATTTACCCAAACTCTTTTATTTGTCTTTGATACTATTACATTGACGAACCCTTCTGCATCTACATTAACAGCAGGTACTTCCAAATCACCCGATAAAGTAGAAAAGAAAGAATAGTCCGTCTCAGTCATTAGTTGACCACGAATTTCACCAGCTGGATTAGCTTCTGTATGAATATTAAGGTAAGTGTTACCATCAAGCATGGCTTTTAGGTTAGATTTAGTAAGTGATTCTCCAGTTACAAATCCCATTAATTGATTACCTTTGACAAATGTAGTCAGACCGATTAATACCCCACCACTAGAACCTTTTGGAGCTTCGTGAATATGAGCGCCGGTTACTTTTCCAGAAAGTCCAGCAAATGTACCGTTAACGAACAATGTATCCATTGTACCGTTCATATTGAATGTAGCTACACCTCGTGCTTTAGTATTAACAGCAGGTACTTCTGCCTCACCTGTTAAAATTGAGGTAAACATAATTTCGCCCGTGTTATGGCGAGCTTGTAGTTGTAAAGCGAACAACGCTAAACATATTGATAAAGATATTAGCAACTTATGCATAATATTCTCCGTAGATTATGGAACAAATTTGGTATACCTACGGCACTATGCTTTTTTTAGATTTTTTAGATGTAAAAAAATTAAATTTTTTTTGGGTGAGTGTGTAATTTCTAGATTATCAGTTGATTAAAACCTGTGATGATACTATTTTCGTTTTAAATCTAATAAATTTATTTCGAATTATAATCTAAGATTGTACTTTACCGGCTACGTACATCTCTGTCATTGTTGGGCTTTCTACACCTCCAGCTTTTTCAAGAGTAACAGCAAACATAACAGATGTCTCAGCTATTCCGAGTTTCAACATTTCTTTTTGACCTGATTGGTCGAATACACCGACGCTGATTGGTTTACCTTTGTCTGAGATAGTCCATAATTGATATTGCATTCCTGTAGGATTCTTAGGTAGATTTTTTATATCTAGATATACATCTCCTGATTCTTTGTCCCATACAGCGAATGCTATAGATTTTGGTGATTTATCAGCTATACCGTTTAATTTTATAACCTGAGCGTTAGGTAACTCATATATCGAATTATTTTTATTCATTATATCTTTCAGTGTAGTAAAATCACTTACTATATTTTGATTTGCTGTGTTGAGTTGAGCTATTTCCAATTCCGCTTTATTCAATTTAGAGTTGGTGTTGAATGCCCAAAAAGTAGTACCTATAGCTATTATAGCAAGTACAGCTGCAACTGCATAATTGAAAGTATTAGCTTTTTTGGTTTTATTAGGACCAGGAATCTTTATAATATTCTCAGATGTAGTTTCTACTAAAATACTATCCCAAATACGTTCTTTTAAACTTGGGTCTGGTTTGGTAGCACCTAGCTCTGCAAACAAAGTTAAGCTAATGAGTGCTTCTTCTACTACTTGACCAATTTCGGGATAAGTACTAGAAAGACACTCTACTTCTGCTCTTTCCTGTTCAGAGAGTTTACCAAGTGCATATTCTTCTATAACACCTGATTCTATATATTGATTTATGTCTATCATGGGTATATTTTTCTCAATTCTCTCAATGCTATTCTTATCTTAGATTTGACGGTACCGAGTGGTATTCCAAGCTTTTCAGATATTTCGCCATGGGCATAACCATAATAATATGAGAGTTTCAATATTTCACTATGTTCATCATTTAGTTTATCTAGCACTTCCCAAAGTTCGGCGTTAGCTCTCTTAACCTCGGGATTCTCGTCTGTTGCAATATCTACGAGCAAAGAGTCGAATTGGATTTTTCTGCTCTCTTTTCCGTATCTAATTTTATCAATTGCTCCATTACGGCATATATTGAGCATCCAAGTAAAGAGAGTTCCTCTTGATTCGTCGAATTTATCTATATATTTAAAAACTTTTATGAATGTTTCTTGGAGTACATCTTCGGCTATGTCTTGCTTTTGAGTTATATGCAACGCAATGCCATACAACTTTGATGAATAGTTGTCATAGAGATAATCATAAGCGTTACGGTCTTTGATTATCAGTCCTTGGACTAGATCACTTGTATCTAATTTTTTGATTTGCATTGCCTAATATGTATTCGAATTAAGAGTAAAGTTAGTTAATATTAGTTGAATATACAACTAATTAATATACATCGGCGGTAGTATATACTTTAGACATAGTCGGATAGCTTACACCAGACTCTTTCTCTTGGGTTAGTATATATCGAACAGCATCTCTTATACCTGTAAGCTCCACGGTTTGGTTACTACCATTGTGTATAAAGCTGCCTAGGTTTATTTGCCTACCTATTTGAGTAATTCCCCATAAGAAGTACTTCTTACCAGTTTCTGAATTTGGTAATCGTTTGACATCCAAGTATATTTTATTGTTAGGCTTATCCCAAACAATTACAACTAAAGAGTTTATAGTGTTCCTGCGATTTGGTTTCATAACAACTATACTAGTATTATCTAAATTATAGATGTTAGATATGCTGACCAGAGAATCATAATTATATTTAAGCTGATCGAATT
>JBFHKR010000059.1:0-15652 GCA_041595255.1 Chlorobiota bacterium | reverse complement strand
TTGAACTGGTTCTTCTCTATTCTAAACTCCATATTATTAGCATTACTATTGGCTAGGTTTATCAACCGAAAATGGGTGATATATCTTCTCGTGTTTATGTATATAACCCAATGGCATGGTTATCACAGATTTGGTTCATTCTATCCAGTACAAGTTGACCCACTTGCTATTTCACTTATACTAGCTTCTTTGTTAGTCTTGTTGAAAAGGGGCATAACTTTGCTCGATATTATCCTGCTTTCGGTAATTACCTTATTGGGGACTTTTGTTCGTGAGATAGTTGTAATACCATCAGTACTGATTATTGCGAAGGCATATTTTTATTATAAGAAGTCTAAGTTCACCGAGGCTCTCGAAGTGAACTTAATTCAAGTGAACAAATATCTCCTCGCTTTACCTCTTCTAATTTTCCTAATAATATATGCAATAGTTGCTCTATCAGTTGAGCCAACGAACTCGCACAAGTTTTATAATGCAGCAGCAGATATGCTCTATACCAAATCGCTATTCCGATTCTTCCATACGTGGATAGTCGCTTACGGAGCTGTTATTATATTACCAGCACTTTTCTACAGACAGACAATTAATTATTTGAAACAACACAAGATAATGGCTACATATCTCGCGATAATAATTGTCTTCTCTTATGTAGGTGGAGCAGATACAGAGCGAATTGCCTATTGGGGATTTCCAGTAGTATTTATATTAGCGGCAAAAGTATTAGACACAATTGAGCTAACAAAAGCAAACAAAAACTTCTTATATGCTCTGCTATTAATTCAAGTAGTATCACAGAGATTATTCAGCATTATACCCGATTACCCGAGTGATTGTAATAGTACGACAGTATTACTCACACCAATCGGTAATTGTTTCCAATACTTAAATCTATTCCCGGCCCATTCGGAGCTGATACCTGCCGTAATTGGTTTTGCTGAGTGGGGAGCTGTTATTGTAGTGCTGTGGTGGTGGAAGAAGAGGGTTGTGAAATGAGAGACGCAAAGATGTATATTCATTGAATATTTAATTATTTGTACTCATCTATCCAGTTAGTAAAATTCTTTATTTCAATAACTCCACTCGTCGAACCATAATAGTATCCTTTCTGTATATTATCAATATGATAATTCCCACTGAATAGTATCCCAACTAAAAACAATTCGTCATTCTCCATTATAAAATATGGACTACCACTATCTCCGCCAGCTGAGCAAAACTCATATGTGGTTTGATTACCTGAACCTATTACGTTACAACAATCATCATCACTATCAAAATCAGTGTAAAATACTTTATATTCATTCTTAATAGTTCTTATACTATCTAAAGTATTTGTGCCATAAATTTTTTCACCTTTTGAGGATACGGAAACTGGGTCATTTGCTGTACCTGATGCGCCATACCCAACACCAATTACTTCTTTACCAAGTTGTAATTCAGCATTATAAAACTTAGGGAAACTGACACCTTTTATTTTCTCATTCGTAATTATAATCGCTAGATCTATTTCTCGACTATTAGTATCGAGATAATCAGGATGAATTATTATCTGTTTTACAGAGTAAGTTTTACCCACTAACTCAACACTTACTTCAGAAGGAGTAACCCACCTTTCCGAGACTGGTTGGTAAACTATAACACGCTGTCCGTTAAACTCCATTGTATCTGGTTCTGTTTTTACTTCTGTTAGTACATGTCCATTAGTTATAACAATGTTTTCTGAAACAGCGACACAAGTTGCTCCAAATATTTGATTAACAGACTTAATTGTTCCGACACAATCAAACTTTTCTTGATTAGCTAATTCGATTAGTTCATTTACGTCAACATCTGATCTATATATACCAGCAAAGATGGTGTTTATAGATAAGAATAAAATAATTAAAATTTTCATAACTCCTCTGTATTAAATTCACTTGATTATAATTAAGAATACTTCAACATCAATACTCACACAAAATAATCAAAGAAATTAATATTTGAAAACTATATTTTTCAGTTATTCCCCCCTTTCCTTTTTCTCCTAAAAATTTAGTATATTTGTTATAGATAAAACTAACAAACTATGCTTCTATGAAAATTGCAATTTACCCAGGTTCCTTTGACCCAATTACCAACGGGCATATAGACGTTATCGAGCGCGCTGCTAAAGTATTCGATAAGGTTTATGTAGTTATAGGTATTAATTCCAAGAAAAGCAGCCTCTTCACACAAGAGGAGCGGTTAGAGATGGTGCAAACAAGCTTGGCTCACGAAGATAGTGTAAATGTGGCATTCCACAGTGGGTTGATAGTAGATTATGCCGTTTCGGTTGGTGCTACAGCTATTATCAGAGGGCTACGTTCGGTTACCGACTTCGAGTATGAGATGCAAATCGCATTGATGAATAGGAAAATGCAACCAGAATTGCAGACAGTTTTCCTTATGCCTCACGAAAAATATACTTACTTGAATTCGAGTATTATCCGTGAGATTGCTCGTTATAAGCAAAACGTTTCGGAGTTTGTACCTAAGGTAGTAGAGCAAAAATTAAAAGAGAAATTCGGATACTAATTATGATATCTCAATTCCATATAAATGACCACTTGTATAGTGCAGACTTATCTAAGCCAATAAGTATAGCTATTCCGCTAGACTTCCTAGGTAAGCAACCAAATACTTACGATGTACCACACGCTCAGAGCAGACCTTATAAGGACGGTATTTTTGTCGGGGATATAAGACTAGGTGGCTCGTGTAATTTTGAGACTATTGAACTAACACCGCATTGCAATGGTACTCATACCGAATGCATAGGGCATATTACTCGCGAAAGAGCACATATTGCAAATACGGATTTTAAAAGAATATCAACAGCATTACTAATAAGTATAAAGCCAATAATAGCTGACGATCATGCACATCATTATAACTACACTTTAGAAAATGGTGATTTACTAATTACAAGAGAATTACTCGAAAAAGAAGTTAGTAAGTTTTATATAAATGAACTTGATTCGCTTATAGTAAGGACATTACCTAATACTGATAAAAAACTTTCAGATAATTATGACGATGTTCCAGCATACTTTTCGAAAGACGCTATGGAATACATATTAGAGCTTGGCATTAGCAATCTATTAGTAGATTTGCCGTCCATAGACCGTCTTTATGACGATGGTTTGATGATGAATCACAAGAATTTCTGGCAGGTAGGTGATGACAGAGAAATAAACCCAGATACAGTTAATAAGACTGTAACAGAATTTATTTATGCAGATGATAAGATAGCCGATGGTTATTATCTATTGGATATACAAATACCTCCATTTTTATCAGATGCAGCACCATCAACGCCCCTATTATTCAAATTGGAGAAAAAATGAGCGATTTTTTTAGCTTAGAATACGCACAAAATTTAGATAAAAACGATGAACTACGAGAATACCGTAACCGATTCCATTTTCCACTAGATAGTAATGGTGATAAGAAATTATATTTCACCGGTAATTCACTTGGATTACAGCCCAAATCTACTCGTGAATATATAAATCAAGAGTTGGACGATTGGGCAAAATATGGAGTAGATGGACACTTCGAGGCGAAAAATCCTTGGATGCCCTACCACGAAATAGTTACTGAAAAGCTTGCTAGAGTAGTAGGAGCAAAACCCGAAGAAGTAGTAGCTATGAATAGTTTAACTGCTAATTTGCATTTTCTAATGGTGTCATTTTACAGACCAGAAGGAAAGAAAAGAAAGATAGTAATCGAATATGATGCTTTCCCTTCGGATGTATATGCTGTAAAAAGTCAGATAGAATTCCACGGTGGTAACCCCGATACGGACTTAATCTATCTGAAAGCAAGAGAAGGTGAACACACTATTAGGATAGAGGATATTAAATCTGTATTAGAAAATCAATCAGACGAGATAGCCCTAATTATGCTAGGTGGTGTAAATTATTACACTGGTCAACTCTTCGATATGAAAGCAATCACAGAAATAGCACACAAGAATAACATAGTAGCTGGGTTCGACTTGGCTCACGCCGCAGGAAATATCCATCTGAAACTACATGATTGGGGAATAGATTTCGCAGCATGGTGTAGTTACAAATACTTGAATTCAGGTCCAGGCGGTATAGCTGGTATATTCGTACATGAAAAACATTTGGAAAAAGATTTACCTCGATTCGAAGGATGGTGGGGACAAAACAAAAAGACTCGGTTCCTTATGGGACGCGAATTTGATGGTATTCGAACAGCCGAAGGATGGCAACTATCGAATCCTCCGATATTTCAGCTAGCAGCACTTAATGCCTCACTAGATATATTCGAGGAAGTTGGACTGGAAAAACTGAATATCAAAACCAAGATGCTAACTGGCTATTTAGAGCAGTTAGTTAATTCGCTAGGCAAAGATACTATAGAAATCATTACTCCGTCTGACGAAACCCAGAGAGGTTGTCAGCTTTCGATACGAGTAAAAAATGCTGATAAATCATTATTCGAAGAATTAACAAAACAGAATATAATTTCGGATTGGCGTGAACCAGATGTAATTAGGGTAGCACCTGTGCCATTATATAATTCTTATGAAGATTGTTATAAATTTTCGGATATTCTAAAAAAGACATTGACTAAAAACTAAAACTATATGAAAGAAATAACGATAATAGGTGCTGGGCTTGCAGGTTCACTTTCTGCTCTGATGTTTGCTAATCGTGGATACAAAGTAACAGTATTCGAAAAGCGTCCAGATATGCGAAAAGAAGAAATCTCAGCAGGGCGTTCTATAAATTTGGCTCTCTCTGATAGAGGAATCTCTGCACTAAAAAGAGCTGGAATAGACGAACTTATAATGAAAGAAGTGATGCCAATGAAAGGCAGATTAATCCACAGTATAAATGGGGATAAATCACTACAGCCATATAGTGGACGCGAAGGCGACCACATAAATTCTGTATCTCGTGGTGGACTTAATATGAAGTTAATGGACGCTGCCGAAGCAACTGGTAAAGTTACATTCGAATTTGGTGTTGGGTGCAAAAGAATAGATTTTGACAATAATATTATAACATTAGAAAATGAAGCTAAAGAGTTAAAAAAAGTTAATTTCGAAACTATAATCGGTGCAGATGGTGGTGGTAGCTACGTAAGATTGGCATACCAACTAGGTGGTATTCGCAGATTTAACTTTTCGCAGCAGTTCTTGGACCATGGATACAAAGAGCTAGTAATCCCCCCTACTTCTGATGGTGGATTCAGAATAGCTAACGATGCACTTCATATATGGCCACGCGGTACATTTATGATGATAGCATTACCTAACCTTGATGGTAGTTTCACTTGTACACTTTTTATGCCGTTCGAAGGTAAGAATGGCTTCGAAGATTTGGATAGCGAGGAGAAGGTACAATCGTTTTTTGAGGAATACTTCCCTGACGCTTTACAACACATGCCTACACTTATGGAAGATTTCTTTACTAATCCTCACGATAAGTTAGGAACTATAAAATGTTTCCCTTGGGCGATTGAAGATAAAGCACTACTAATAGGTGATGCAGCACATGCTGTCGTACCTTTTTATGGACAAGGAATGAACGCATCATTCGAAGATTGTAGAGTTTTGGACGAATTGCTCGACAAGCATAATGATGACTTTGGTCTTACTTATACGGAATTTGAGCAAGTTCGAAAAGCAAATGCCGATGCAATAGGAGATCTAGCAGTACAGAATTACTATGAGATGAGAGACCATGTAGCTCACAAGGATTTCCAAATCAAAAGAGACATAGAAGTAGATTTGGAAAAGACAACTGACTATAATTCTAAGTACTCACTTGTAACTTTCTGCGATAATATTGGTTATGCAGAAGCAAAGAAAAGAGGAGAACTACAAGATGAGTTTTTACTTGATTTGATAGATAAAGGTGAACACATTGGTAAAACATCTGACGAAATTTTAGAACTCATAAATAAAAATATAAAAACATAATGATTCATATTCCTGACCATATAAAAGTATTAAAACCATATAAATCTGGCAATCAAGTAGGTAAACAAATCTCTAGAGAAGATTTCAAGAAGCTAGTAAATCTAGCGTCTAATGAAAATCCTTTAGGAGCTTCACCCTTAGCAATAAAGGCGATAAAAAATAGTATCGAAGACATAGCTGTTTATCCAAACCCCTCTGCTCCAGATTTGGTTAATGCTATATCAAAACATTTCAATAAGCCACCAGAATGTATTATCACTGGCAGTGGTTCTGATTCTATCATAGCGGATGTTTTCAAAGCATTCACAGTGGAAGGTCAGGAGATAATAATGGCTGATGCTACGTTTATTGGTGCTTTTGTGAATGCTAATAAACTAAATAGAACTATAGTCAAAGTACCTTTGAAATCAGATTATTCTTATGATCTGAAAGCTATGCTCAAAGAAATAGGTCGTAGCACCCGAATTATTTACTTGGCAAACCCTAATAATCCGACTGGAGTTATGGCTACAAAAAGTGAATTCGAAGAATTCATGAAAGAAGTACCAACTGACGTATTAGTTGTATTAGATGAGGCATACTATGCTTACTCTGGTGAGTACGACGATTGTCCTAATGGTCTAGATTACGAATGCAGTAATCTAATCGTACTAAGAACAATGTCGAAATCCTACGGATTAGCAGGCATTCGAGTTGGATTCGCCTTTGGCCCCAAAGAACTAATAGACTATATGTATAGGGTTAAATTACCTTTTGAACCAAATATATTAGCACAAAAAGCAGCAGTTGCTGCACTCGAAGATTCAGAATTCATAGAAAGAACAATAGATACAAATAAGAGAAATTTAGCTAAATTGAAAGAGTTTTTCGGCAATGCTGGTATAAAACATACAGATGGCAAAGCGAATTTCACAATGATAGAACTAAAAGATGGTGATACAGCGAATAAATTTGCAGCCGAATCGCTAGAACAAGGTTTTGTAGTAAGACCATTAGGTATGTTTGGGCTTCCCAATTGTATTAGAATTAACTCAGGCACAGACGCACAAACTGATAGAGCAATAGAAGTATTTGAAAACGTATTAGCGAAATTAAAATGAAAAAGATAATAGCATTATTAGCAGTATTGACAATTTTATTTTCTTGTAAACAAGTAAAAAAAGAAGAAAGTGAAAAAGCCGTAGTCGATTCAACAATAGGTATAATAGATAATAGCCAAATTGGTATTGTTGATGAAAACCTAGACCACGAAGGCAGTTTCGAAGGCAAAATAACATTTCAAGTTATAATGCAAACTACTGCAGATATGAAAAAGTATAAATCGTTAAAAGAAGTTTTCGGTGATACTGTAATTTATACTTTCAGCAAAGGTCGATACGCTATGGAATATATCGATGGGAAAGTTGAATATATTAAATATCTCAGAGACAATAATCAGTACAGAAAGATGGCATGGCTAGATACTTTGTATTTTCAAGATGCAGGCTTAGAAACTTCAACATTGTACTCAGTTTTAGAAGAAAAAACTGACTTTAAAGTATTAGGAAGAAAATTAAAAATGGTCAGTATTATCACCGACAATTTTAAAAAGTTCTATTATTACGACCCCAATATGCATATGAACCCAGAATATTTTAAAAAACATGTCTTTGGTTACGAAAATAAATATTATGAAATAGCAAAAGCACCTTATTTATATGCTGAGATTGAGTATGATGACCTAAAGATAATACTCAAACCCCTATCAATAGAAGAAAAGAAGATAGAAGATAAGTTCTTCAAATTACCGAATTATATTATAAAAAGTTCACCAACTATGGGGAAATAATGGTTAAACTTATACTCGTTTTATTTCTAACACTACCTATTTTCCTTTTTTCTAAAAATGTTCATTTGGAAAAAGGAATAGACTACTGTAAGAAAGGCAATATAGACTCTGCTCTTTACCACCTCAATGTAATAGGTGATGAAGTGACTATAGAGACTTCGTTAGAAGATATATTCAACAAGAACTATTATACGGCTAAGTGCTATGATCATATAGAAGCTAACAAATCTGCCGAATATTACTATCTAAAGGCTATTGCAATAATGGATAGCGCTGAGTTTAGTAATACTGAAATATATCTAGATTTAGCAAATTTTTACCAGCGTATTCGTAATTATATATCTTCCAATGAATATCTAAAACGTTATTACGAAATTGAAATGGGTAGATTAGGACAAGAAGCTATGACCGCCTCCGAAAATGAGAAAAGAATAGATTCTCTTGAAACTACAATTACTGAAATGGCAAGTAATAAAAAGAAGCTCGAGTCTGACATAAGATTACTTATTGTTTTGATTACAGTTTTTGGACTTGCTTTTTTAGTTTCCTTGTTTTTAAATATTCGCAATAGAAATAAAACTGGTAAAAAAAGTTAAAGAAAAGAAATCTCTTTCAATACTTTTAAAGTAATTCTGTTCACTAAAATCTAATTTCATATATTTGCTTTGATTGAATATGAAACAACTATTATAGTAAATATGTTAGATTTATCACAAATCCTAGATTTAAAATGCGAGATTATACTTGCCTCGGGTTCACCTCGTAGGAAAAAGCTATTGGAGCAAATAGGTCTTAGGTTTGAAGTCATCCCAGCTGATATTGATGAGGATGACATTTTAGAAAAAGAACCAGCAAAATTTGTGATGGAATTAGCTAATAGAAAGGCAAATCATATTGCTACTCAGAATCCTGAAAAAATAGTTATCGGTTCGGATACTACTGTATATTTAGAGAATATATTGCTAAATAAACCTATAGACGAGCAAGACGCATATACTATGTTAACTCAACTAAGTGGAAAAACACATCAGGTATATACTGGAGTTTCTTTGGTTCATAATTTATCCCAAAATTCAACAAACTTTTATGTCAAAACAGATGTGACTTTCCGTGAACTAGGCGAAAGAGAAAAATATGCGTATATAGCAACAGGTTCCCCAATGGACAAGGCAGGGAGCTATGGTATACAAGATGATTTTGGTTCTGTTTTCGTTGAGGCAATATTTGGTTGTTACTACAATATAGTCGGTTTCCCTCTATCACGTTTTTATAAAGAGATAAAGGAATTCAATGATAAGCTATAAGAATAAGGAGAGATTTAATATCTTTTTACTCCTATTGCCTTGGATTCTTACATTCCTTGTCTTTTGGGCTTATCCTGTTATTTATTCTTTTATACTTAGTTTATCGGAGTACAAAACTCTGAGTAATGAAACTACTTTCGTAGGTTTACAGAATTATATTACCTTGTTATCAGACGACACATTTATAAAATCATTAACAAATACATTGATATTTGTGTTTGTAACAGTGCCTATTACGACTATATTGGCCACAATTTTAGCCGTATTAGTCGATAGGACAAATGGTAAGTTAAAAGAGTTTTTCAAAGCTGCATACTTTTTACCTTCAGTTACTTCACTAGTTGTAATAGCTTTGATATTCAAAAATCTATATAGTAAAGAAGGCTATATAAATACACTACTACAAATGGTAGGTATGAGTGGCCAATCTGAAGGATGGTTGCAATCTGTAGAAACAGCTTTACCAGCTATTATGGCAATGGATATATGGATAGCAACTGGTTATTATATGATAATAGTATTAGCGGGTTTGCAGACTATACCTAAAGATTTGTACGAAGCCGCTGATATATCAGATGCTTCTGATTGGCAACAGTTTAAAAGTATTACGCTACCAATGTTAAAACCAACGCTACTTTTTATACTTGTTGTAAATACAATAAAATCATTCCAAATATTTATAGAAATATATGTAATGACCAAAGGTGGTCCACTTAATGAAACAGTAACATTAGTATATCAGGTTTATCAAAACGCATTCGAAATGGCTGATAAAATGGGATATGCTTCGTCAGTAGCTTATGTATTGTTTTTTATTATATTGATGATATCACTTTTGCAGATGAAATTATTGAAGGAGAAATACTAGATGGATGGTTGGATAGCAGGAATTATTGGTTATTTACTAGGGTCAATAGCATTTTCCAAAATAATTGTCAAAAGTGCAACTGGACTAGATTTAACTGTAGAGGGAAGCAAGAACACAGGAGCAATGAACAGTTATGAGACAACTGGTAAAAAGTGGATAGGAATAGTAGTTTTCTTACTTGATGGTATCAAAGGGTTCCTAGCTTGTATGATAGTTTATTTACTATTCACAGATAGCGAAGATTTAATGACTTTACTATCTTATGCAGGTGTTTTCGCAGTTATAGGTCACAATTTCAATCTTTGGTTAAGAATGAAAGGTGGACGAGGATTGGCGACAGCAGTTGGAGTGCTACTATTTATAAACCCACTTACTATATTCCAATGGGCTATAGTATGGCTTATATCATATTATGGAGTTAGAAAAAATGTTCACGTAGCAAATGCTTTAGCTACTATAGGTGCACCAATTATGGTAATGATATCACCAGATAAATTAATAGAAATAACAACTTTAGTAGCTTACGAAGATGCTACTAGATATTTACAGCTTGTTGCTATGTTGGCTTTTGTAATATTACTGAAACATATAGAGCCACTGCAGAAGTTGTTAGAAGAAAAGAAATTATTCAGCGAATAGGAAAAATATATTATGCCTAGATTTTTTATGATTGACGGAATGTCATTAGTTTTCAGAGCTTATCACGCCATGTATAGGACAGGACTAACTAACACAGCAGGTGAGCCTACAGGTGCTGTGTTTGGGTTTGCAAATATTTTGACTTCTTTACTTGATAAATATGACCCAAAACATATTCTGATGGTTTACGATACTTCAGCACCGACTTTTAGAAACGAAATGTATGAAGCTTATAAAGCTAATAGAGCTGAATTCCCTGAGGATTTGGGACCTCAACTAATAAAGATAAAAGAGATGATGAATTTGTTCGGAATTCCTCAACTAGAGTTAGATGGATTCGAAGCAGATGATTTGATAGCCACATTGGCAGAAAAGGCTTCTGAGCAAGAGATTGATTCGTATTGTCTGACAAGTGATAAAGATTATTATCAGTTAGTCACAGACCATATAAAGATATTGAAGCCTGCTACAAAGGGTGGTGCACTTGAGGTTGTGGATTACCCCGAAGTTCGTGAAAAATTTGGAGTTCGACCAGATCAAGTAATTGATGTACAAGCATTAATAGGTGACTCAGTAGATAATATACCTGGTGTAAAGGGTATTGGTATCAAAACTGCATTCCCATTAATAGAAAAATATGACTCACTCGAAGGTGTTTACGAAAATATAGATGCTATAACCAGTAAATCGGTAAAAACTAAACTAATTGAACATAAGGAAATGGCTTTCCTCTCAAAACAATTAGTTACTCTAAAAAGAGATTGCCCAATTGAGTTCAATTTTGATGATTATGAATTTAAAAATACAAACTTCGAAGAGCTAGATAAGTTTTTTGCACACGAAGGATTCCGTACTTTAAGAGGTAAGTGGTTCGAACGCTCTGGAAAAGCGAGTATCAACTTATTGCCTAATGTAAATGAGGATACGGAACTTGACACAATAAAATCCATAGAGAATGAATATAAATTAGTAAATACTAAAGATGGATTGTCAAAACTAATATCAGAAATAGAAAACCACGATGTATTGTCTGTCGATTTGGAAACATCTGGTCTAAACAAAAATGAAAGCCATATCGTTGGTATAGCCTTGTCATTCAAAGAGAAAACCGGCTACTATATACCAGTCATAGATGATAATGAATTGGAAGAAATAAAGCCACAAAATAAATCTCTTTTCGAACAAGAAGAAATAGATGAAACACAATTCAACCGTAAGCTAAGAGCGGATAAATCACTACCTGTCAAATATGTAATAGATAAATTAAAACCAATACTCGAAAGCAATAATATTGGGAAATGTGGGCAGAATATTAAATTCGACCAATATATATTGATGAGATATAATGTATTAATAGCACCAATAGTATTCGATTCGATGATAGCAAGCTATGTGTTGAATCCAGATGAAAAACTTAACTTAGATGCTCTTTCGGAAAAGTGGCTGGGTTATAAACCTGTTGCTATCAAATCTCTAATAGGTGAAAAGAAAAAAGACCAGAAATCGATGGCCGATCTCAATCCTGAAGATATTTCTGACTACGCGTGTGAAGATGCAGACTTAGCTTTGCAGCTAAAAAACAAGATGGAGCCAGCTATAAAAGGTGGCCCTCAGGAAAAGCTAGCATACGAAATAGAATTCCCTACTATAACAGTATTGAATAAAATGGAAATGAATGGTGTCAGTATAGATATAAATGCACTAGAGGAATTACAAGCTGAGATATCAAAGAGAATAGATAAGTTAGAGGAGCAAATATATGATGAAGCTGAAGAGCAATTCAATATAAACTCTCCAAAACAGTTGTCTGAAATAATGTTTGAGAAAATGGGAATACCAGCCGTTAAGAAAACGAAAACCGGATATAGTACTAATGAGCAAGTACTCAGCCAATTAGCACCTATGCATACAATAGCTGAACTAGTTTTAGATTATAGACAACTTACAAAATTGCAATCTACTTATGTTGAGTCTCTACCGAGAATGGTATTCGAAGGGACAGATAAGATTCACACTACTTACAATCAGGCTGTAGCCAGCACAGGAAGGCTATCGTCAACTGATCCCAATCTACAAAATATACCTATTCGTTCAGATTTAGGTAAAAAAGTCCGAAAAGCATTTATACCAAGTGAAGGTAATATACTGTTAGCAGCAGATTATTCGCAAGTGGAATTACGCATTATGGCTTATATCTGCGGTGATGAGAAGATGCTAAGCGGGTTTATAAATGGAGATGATATACATGCGGCAACTGCAGCTGTTCTTAATGACATCCCTCAAGAAGATGTAACTCAAGATATGCGAAGGATTGCCAAAACAGTTAATTTTGGGATTATGTATGGCTTAGGAGCATACGGTCTAGCTGAACGTCTTGGTATAAGTCGGGGCGATGCCAAAGATATAATTGACAATTATAAAGAGAAGTATCAGGGTATAATAAAATACATGGACGATACTGTCGAATCAGCTCGAATAAAAGGTTACGCTGAGACCCTTTGTGGACGCCGTCGTTACTTCCCAAATATAAATAGCAGTAATAGAATGCTTAAAAACGCCGATGAAAGAGCAGCTATCAATATGCCAATACAAGGTACTGCATCAGATATGCTAAAAATAGCTATGATTAGTATAGACAAAGAAATGTCAAACAGAAACCTGAAATCTAAGATGATACTACAAGTACACGATGAACTTGTATTTGATGTAGTGCAAACTGAGTTAGATGAGTTACGTGAGCTAGTGGTAGAGAAAATGCGTACTGCTTTACCCCTTGGCGATGTACCGGTAGTTGTAGATACTGGTACTGGAATCAACTGGTTTGAGGCGCATTAATTGGATTGCCTGATAGATTAAATTTACTATCATGACTTTGATAAAAAAAGAGACTGCCTATAAAAGACAGTCTCTTTATTTTTATATATAATCTGAATATAAATTATTTACTAGAAGGGATAATGTCGATAGTTACATTTCTATTGTACATACGACCTTCAGGTAAAGTGTTATCAAATGTAGAAGCAGAATTAGACTCTCCATATCCATAAGAGATTATATTATCTACTTTATCAGAAGAAGAACCAAATTCGCTAACGAATATAGCTTTAGCCTCATCTGCTCTTTTCAAAGATATACCTGCATTAACTTCAGTACTTCCAATTGGGTCTGTGTGACCTGAAATAATAAGTATTTCTTCGTCTTCTACTTTTGGAGCAACTTTAGTTCTTAAATCCTTTTCAGCATTTTTAATAGCATCAGATTGTCCATAGTTGAATAGAATTGTATATCTCTCACCTATTTTAGTATTATCCATTTCTTTAGTTAGACTGAATTCTGTTTCATCTTTTATTTTAGTCCCATCAGCTTGTACTATTTCAATAAACCCTTTGTAATCGCCTTCGTCTTTACCTTTTAGAAGTAAGTACGGAGAAACTCTTTCGTTTTGACTAAAAAATGGACCATAAGTAACAGTTTTATTGTCTTCGTCAACTATATTGATATTCCAAGAGCTGAATTTTACGTTAGGGTTCAACGAAACTAATATATCGTTATCAACAGGATATTCGTCAACCATCTTTACTCTTAGTAATTCATAAATCTCAGGTTTGTTGAATACGAATTCTACTCTTCTGTTTTCGGCATCAGCCAATGGTCTATCGTTTACAGGAGTAGCGGAACTACCAGATGGGATACGAGGCATATCTTGACCTTTAGTCGTTATTCTGCTAGCGTCAATACCATGTATATTAACTAAGTAATCCCTAACATTGTTAGCTAGTATTTCGCCATCTTTACTTTTAGGAGCTGACCCGATTAACTCTACAGTAAGCCCATTATCGTCTTTCATTTCTTGAGCGTAAATATTCAAAATATTGTGATAGACTGCAAGTTTTTTGTTTGTAGCTGTTTCACCATTCAATTCTTTATTGTTAGTCAAATCAAGAGCATCAGCTTTATCAAACGAACCAGCATTAGCTTGAGTTAATAAATTATATCTAGAAGGAATGTTTTGCTTAGAGCCATCAAAGAATACATAAGGAATAAGTGGGAATGACTCTTCTACTACCCTTTGGATAACTTTACCTTCGTACGGAGGTAGTACAGTAGCGTATTGACCGCCAGTGCTTGCTGAATTAAGATTAGGGATGAAGTCTATAGCTCCAGTTACACCTAGTCTAGCAGTTATAGTTGACCAAGTATCATCGAATCCATCTTGAACTGCATCAAATGTTGGAGACTTTTGCCCCATCAACCACGAACCTTCAATAAACGGTGATAATACAAAGACTTGACTTGGGCCTATTGGTGCTACACGGATATCGAAATTAAAACCGACTTGAGCACCTAGAGTAAGGTCTTTTAGTTCAGTAGCTTCTACAGCCATTAACGGAGTAGTACCTGCTAGTTTAGAATCATAGTCATACTCACCAGCCATTTTCAATCCAATTACTGGACCTACGTACACACTTGAATTTTTGAATAGTAATTCGTTAAATTTAAAATAAGGAGCTATATTAAGATATGAGTTATATATATCAAACTCGGGTTTATTGTCTAGTGACTCATCAGTTACTAATGAACCTCTATTGTCGTATCCTAAATGAAGACCTACGCCCCACCAAGTATTAGATAAATACTCTGCTCTCAAACCTAAATATCCACCTATACCAGTACCGTCGTTAGCTGTAAATGTGTGGAAATGAGTACCAACTGGTACAAATGTTTGATATCCGAGTGCTGCAAAGTTGTAGTTCAAACCTAAGTCAATACCTAATCTGTATTTCTCTGGTCTATCTAGTTTGTCGTTTTGTGAAAATAATAAACTAGAAGTAGTTATTAAAGCTAAAAGAAGTGTTTTAAAAAACTTCATATATTTTACCAATGTTGTTATAAATGCGTGTGCGAAGTACGTTTAAATCGCTGAATTATTGTATAAGTAGAAATACCCAAATCTCGATTTTAATTTATTATCAAATAAAATTTCATTTCTTAAATAATATTATTATTTTGAGTTTTTACTTTAACAATTATGCTAA
>JBFHKR010000058.1:0-15780 GCA_041595255.1 Chlorobiota bacterium | reverse complement strand
CTTCTACGTCAGATGCTGGGCAATCTAATGCTTCGCTTAATCTGTATTTGAATCTAGCACTATCAAGAGCACCACCCATACCGATGATTCTATTCTTCGGTAATCCAGTCGCTTTGTGTACTAAGTAAGTCATAGTATCCATAGGATTACTAACTACTATGATAATAACATTCGGAGATTCTTTGATTAGGTTTTCGCTCACAGATTTAACTATACCAGCGTTGATACCGATTAGTTCTTCTCTAGTCATACCCGGCTTACGCGGGATACCGCTTGTGATAACAGCTACATCGCTGCCTGCTGTTTTCGAATAATCGTTAGTGCTACCAGTTATCTTAGTATCAAATCCGTTTAAAGATGCTGTTTGCATCAAATCCATTGCCTTACCTTCTGCAAAGCCTTCTTTGATATCTACTAATACTACTTCCGAAGCGAAATTTTTGATTGCGATGTACTCAGCGCAACTTGCACCTACAGCACCTGCTCCTACTACTGTTACTTTCATTTTATGACTCCAATCTTTTTATAAGGGGATAATTTGTTTTTATAAATAATGTAATTTTCAAAAAAAAGCGGCTTTTAAAACCGCTTTTGTATTTTTCTAATCTAGTTTGATTAACCGTTAACTAATTGCTTGAATTTAGCTGTAGGTAATGATTTTGGTCTTGTTATAGGCAATCCGTATGCTCTAGCAATCACTGATTGTGAACAAATGCCGATAGCACGAGAAACTGAGAATAATACTGTGTAGTATTCAAACTCTTTTAATCCAAAGTGGTATAATAATGAACCAGAACCAGCATCAACGTTTGGCCATGGGTTACTGATCTTTTCTACTTGGTCTAATACTTTAGGAACTACTCTGAATACTCTGTCAACTGTTTGGAATACAGGATCGTTTGAGCAATTTTCCAACCCGAAAGCATGGAATGCTGTGAAACGAGGGTCAGTTACTCTAAGTACAGCATGACCGTAACCCGGTATTACTTTACCAGCATCTAGTGTTTCCCAAGTGTATTTCTCGATTTGTTCATCAGTTGGAGTACCACCGAATTTCTCCATAGTCTCTAACACCCACTTTAGACATTCTTGGTTAGCTAATCCGTGTAATGGGCCAGCCAATCCGTTCAGTCCTGCAGTTAGTGAGTAATACATATCAGAAAGTGCAGAGTTAACTGTAGCAGCAGAGAATGCAGATACATTTCCGCCTTCGTGATCCGAATGCAATGTTAAATACAATCTCATCAAATTCGCAAAAGCGCCTTTGTCATCGTTCAGACCAAGCATGTGAGCATAGTTCTCACCTAGGTCAGCACCAGCTTTTGATTCTATTCTTGGCCCTTTGTCAAATCTCTTTCTGTATATAAATGCAGCGATAGCTGGTAACTTAGCGATGATGTCAAGTGAATCTTCTAGTGTATATTCCCAATACTCAGCTTTTGTAATGTCATTATAATTCTTAGCGAATTTCGATTCTCTTTGCATAACCAAAATAGCTGTGTTGAACATAGCCATAGGGTGTGAGTCAGAAGGCATTTCGTTAAGGATATTCCACACATAAGTTGGTACATCTTGACGACTTTGCAAATCAGCTTGCAAATCAGCAAGTTCTTCTTTGTTTGGTAATTCACCAGTAAGTAGTAACCAAAGGATTTCTTCAGGTAGTTTGTCAGTTATTTCACCTAGCTCTTTTCCTCTTATGATAAGACCTTTGTCCGGTGGTACTTCAGATGTGTCGCATATCAATGCTTTTACACCACGGATACCTCCGTAAGCTTGCGCAAGAGTAACTTCAGATACTTTTTTATCTCCGTTTGCAGCTACAAACTCTTTTATATCTTTGATTTGGTCTGGAAGAATACCAGCTAATTTTTGTTTCAATAATGACATATATTACCTTAAATTTTGATTAATTTTAATTTCGAATTTGGGGCGAACACTTTACTTTAATACTTGTAACTAAAAAGTCTTACAACTTAATAAATTTCAAAATTGATTACGAATAATTTGTTCATTTCTTTTTATTTTATTTGAATTTTTTGTGACTACTTCATACTTTTTTATCACAAAATCAGATTATTGCATATTTCTGAAATTTAAAAAAAAAGCCAGCGATTGCTGGCTTTGCTATTTATTGTCTTTTCGTTTTTTCTATTAATCGCAACATGACTCTATATTATAAAGTTCAAGAACTTCTGTGGCGGTTAGCTCTTTGTTGAATATAGCTATATCATCAATAGCTCCGTTAAAAAACTTACCTATTATCAAATCGCCCATATTCACAGGACTTATCACTTCTTGTGTTATACTTACTTTCTGATCCATTTGAACTCCATTTTGATAAAGCGTCATAGTCTTAGTATCAAAATTGCAAGTTGCTACTACATGATACCATTGATCTAGTGAGTTGTTATTGGTATTATCCCAAACAGAATTGAAGTTATTAAAGAAAGTAGCTTTGTTTAGATCATAGATCCCAAGTGATAGTATCCTATTTGCAGAAGGGGTAGGGTTATTTTCGTCTCCCCTGCTAATAAGCACTTCGTAACTACCGTCGTTAGTAATCGAATGTTTATACCATAATGAAATAGAGTATTTCCTCAAATCATTAAGAAAAGTAGGATCTTCCATGAAGAGGTAATTTGGAGTAGAGCTATTGAATTTATATGCACAATTAGTTCCTCCGTCTCTGCCCTCAGTCATTTCAGCATTGTTAGTGTTTGTCAAATCATTTGTGCTCTTCTGATCTTCTAGACTACCATCGATAAATGGATAATATGCTATCAGAGAACCTTCTATAGACTCTGGTATACATATCTTCGCCGCTGGTGCAGCTACGTCTTTACTTTCCTTGCAAGAGAATAGTAAAAATGCAGACAAAACAATTATATAATATTTCATAAAAACTCCTAAAATAATGGGAAAAATTAATAATAAAATAACCGATATGTATTCATTCTGTTACATACAGAGATACATATAAATGAGGGTTTTCGAGAATATATTAGATATCTGATAGGAGCAGGGATTAAAGTGTGTAATTGTTTTCACAAAAGTTTACAGAAAGATTATCTACCGCCCGCTAGTGATATACGCAAGTCTAATCCGACTTGGGTTGTACTGAAACCAGGGTTGGCTGCACCAGCTGTTATAGTTGCATCATATCGGAAGAAGAATGATGCGGTTACTCTGTTACTGATAGAATAGCGAATACGTGGTTCAATTGTTATCTGAGTATCACCTTGTAGTTCACGACCATCATTATCCTGTAAACTAGCTTCGTCTGATACATCGAAAGTAGCTCGCGAGTTATCTTTGATTGAGAATAGGAAGCTATACTCTATATTGTTTTTCAGATTTAACCCTAAAAACTCCCACTCCAAACTCTTCATAGTATAATTAGCTTGTGCACTTATCTCATTAGTACTTGTCTTTTGTATTATACTTCTGCTCGAAGAATTGAGATTGAAATTAGTAGTTGCGTTCCATCTCAGATTAGCTGTTAATTGCCCATCCAATTTCTCTTCATCGAAAGTCCAGGTAACCCCAAGCATAGGTTGGAAACCGTATTGAACCATTTGATTTTCGTATGCTTCACCCTTATCAGTGATTTTTATACTTTCATCATATATAGAGCTATATCTATGTTCCAATCTTACTTTTTTAACATAAGTGTCCCAAACTCCCCACTTTTCGAGACCTTCCCAAGTAATACCATAGTTAGGAGCTGGTAAGAATTTACGAGCGGCTCCACTACTTATACTGAATGCTTCTAATTTTTCGAAAAATGACTCTGAAAGTGCTCGTTGCTTTTCTCTGTTTTGTTCTAGTTCAGAAATACCACTGTTTTCTATAGCAGTCGCTCTAATATTATACTCATCTACTACGTTGTCGATAGTATTACCAAAAGGATTGAATCCAAATATAGTAGGGAAAGACATATAAGATCGACTAAATGAGCGCATGGCTATAACGTTAGTATAAGTAGGTACACCATTGTTGTCCGTCAATACTGTCTCATTTCTATTGTAAGCAACCGTAGAGTTCCATTTCAAATCAAGTTGAGCTCCTTCCCATAGGGGTCTAGAAGTCGATATGTCGAATGAAGTAGATTGTGTAAAGTTATCTTGCATAATACCATTAGGTGGACGTAATCCGTCAAAGGCAGAAAATCCAAAGAATGGGAAAGCAGATGATGAAACCGTTTTGAATCCACCATGTGGACTACTTACGAGTCCTAATTGGTATGGTAAACTTGGTCCGTTCTGAAGAGTGCTCCCACCAAATCCCCAAACATTATTGATACCTGTTCCTCCATAAACACCTGGATTTACGGATGCGTTAGTCTGATTAAGACCCATTCGCAACGTCTCAAAATCTAAGAAAATAAATTTGAAAACATTACCAATTTTGTCCAAAACTGTTAGGTTTGTATCGACTGGAGTTATCCTTGTGATTGATGGCTTTTGAACTTTGAACCAAGTGTCGCCTAGTTGTTTTAAATTAAGCGTGCCTGTAAATCTTGTAGTACTGTTGTAGTTTGCTTGCTTTGAAATATTCTGAAGAGCAGGGTCAGGGTGCAATGGATTAGTCCATAGATAGTCAACTACGTACTGACCTGTTATTTTGAAAAATTTATTAATGCTAACTATATTAGGCAATTGAGGAGTGAAATTGAGCGTCACATTTTGAGTATGATTTATATCATCACCAAAATTAATCAACGCCCCGTCACTAAGAAATATTCTCTTTGCTAGTTCACTACCTGTTCTCTGGCTCCCATCATCTGCAGACTCATATTTTACTAATGTTGATCGTGTATTGAAATTATAATCCAACAATGGATTTAAGAATCCACCCTCTACGAACTTCCATGAGAAATTCACAGTTCTATTAGCTGTAAAATCCCTTACTACAGGACTAGCAAAGTCTAAAAATCTAGATTGCTCAGTACGTCTTTGTCTATTCATATCCAATCCAAATCCAATCGAATTAGGTAAGAAGTTAAACTTGGCCTTGCTGTAAGTATCTATAACTGGTACACTATCTATCCAAGTTAATGGTGAAACTGTAAGCAATTCTGGTATCCTATTAGCATACCTTACATCGGCTCTCCATTGCCAATTGAATCGAGTTTCATATACAGGTGTTCTTTGGTATTCTTGAGCATAATTATAGCCAAAAACTAACTTATTGATGGTCTCGTTGACTGACCAATGACTAACTGGTAGCCCTAACTTAACACCGTTCATACCCCAATTATCTCTTACTACTAAAGTTTGAGAGCGTTTGATAATATTATCTGCTATCTCCTGTGCTTCTTGCTCAGTTGACCCATTATCTATAGCTCTCTCTTTAGCTATATTAGCAGCAACATCTAGATTGACATCGTTATTTGCTTGGAATTCGGGAGTCTCTACTCTCTCGGAGTGACTATAGTTAATAGGTAGATTCATACCACTAAAGCTCTTGGGCATAAATTTATTCAATTGTCCTTGCATAGATACTGTGAATTCGCTCGTTTGCATACGGTTACCGAATCGCTCTTCTAGTCTATGGAAATTGGGCTCTTGAGTTTTGAATGAAGCGTCTATAGTACCCAAGTCAGCTAATTTGACTGAAGCGCTAGCAATGGCGGCTATATCGCTACTAGCCTCTGGTGAAGTCAACCTTAGTTCATCATACCACACAGTTGTTGTTAACTCATTCGGATATCTTTCTTCAGGATTGGCTATACCTAAGCCTATAAATGATACACGTGTAAGTACTGGATTACCTTTGATAGCAAATATTGCTATAGGATCACCGGGAACTGGGAATTCTTGTCTTTCTCTTTTAAAAGTTGAATCCCTAACTTGTTTGATAGCTGTAAGTTCTTCTAAGTTTATTTGTACATCCGTCCAACCACGTTGTATTGGTTTTCTATACTCGTAGTAGTTTGCCGAATCCGTTCCAAATCTTATAAAAGCATATCCTTTTGGAGTTACACCTGGTACTATTTGTCCAGGCATTGAGCCATCACCATGGAAGAAAAATTTCAATTTTTTATAATAGAACAAATCTAACGCCCTGAAAACACGAGTTGCCATACGTTCTTCGCCATAGTTAAGATTATCTACTCTGAGAGCCAAAGATTGCTCATTGAGTTCCAAATCTTCGTTATTTGGACTGTTCAATTGTCTAGGGGGTCTAACGCCAGGAGGCATAGTATAGAAATCAGGTGCGCCTTTGTTCTCGAATCTATTTACGAAAGCCAATGACATTACTGAATCATTAGCAGGTACATCAAGGAAATTACTTATACGTTGCCATTGCGAACCAACTAATTTCCAATCTGCAATCTGTATATATGCAGGCCCACCTTTGAATGAGACTCTTATATATTGGACATTGGAGAAAAGCGGATTACCAACTCTACTAGAAGGTCTTCTAATCGGTAATCGGAATTGGTACCAACCTGCTGCTTGATTACCACCTACTATTTGTGGGTTTGTGTTGGGGTCTAGGTTCGATACATCTATTTTATATCTAAAATAACTATTGTCTAGAGTAATAGTTTGCCCATTATTGTCATTAAGTATTTCTTTATCTGGGAACTGACCTAGTTCTGATTGGGTTGAATTGCCCTCAAAATTGTTATAATACAAGAAATCATCAGCTTGCTGATCTTCGTTATTCTGACCGAAATTAAAACTATAATTATCCCTAGCAGGGTCATCTTCTAGATTAAGTGGGAAAGGATATTCTTCTTTTTCTTGAGCATCGTTTATAGCATCTATCCCTACGTCTTCACCTTCATCTATACGATTGTTAGGTAGTGGGTTAGCCTCTGTTATACCATCTTCAGTATTCAATGAGTTGTTCGCTATTATGTCTTCACTTATTTGCCCCAAATCTATATACATCTCAGTAGAGTTATCACCTCTATTATCTATACGAAGCATTATCTCTAGATATTCGATGTTTTCGGTATCGAAGTTGGTATTGAACGAAGATAATAGTCTTTGCATACCACCCCAAACTCTGTTTCTATTACCATCTTTATCTAGAAATCTATCAGCTGGATTATATTCGGGGTTAAGTGAATCCAAGTACTCCGGATTTCTATTATATATACCTCGAAATTCAGGATTATAGAATAATTCAAGTGGACTTAGGTTGTTATTACCTACTGTAGTCTGCTGATCGGGGTATATCTCTCTCACAGGAATACGAGGAATAAAATACTTGAACCAAGATAATCTACCACGATAAAGATTTCTATCAGGTCCTGTTAGAGCTATAGAGCTATCTAAAGGAGCTGATGAAAACTGCCATTGCGAAGGATTAAGACCTAGACTTATAGAACGCTCCCCACCCTCAAAATTGTCTAAGTCAACTGCTGCTTCTCCATTATCTGATGCTGCTGTCGATTCTTTTTTGTTTGGTGTTGGGAATATAATCGCCATCTCACCACCAACTGACATACTCGAAGCTGCTTTAGTTTCGTAAAATGGAAGAAAATCTAGTGCTTTAGTCAACCAGGGTGTATCCCACTCTAATCTACCGTCTAATCCGAATATAGAGTTTGCAATTGGCTCATTACCCAATTGCACTCGGTCATTGATAGCAGCTAGATTATAGTGCATAAAAGTGAAACCAAGCGTAGCAGTAGCTCTACGTCCGTCATATAGTAAATAATCACCTCTGATTCCGGCTAATGTCTTTGTTGCAATCTGGAATACGTCTTGTTGCTCATATTCGACTTTTAGATTTGCTCCAGGAGCAGATGCAGATGGGTTTCTTAGCGTCAAAGTACCAGAAAAATAATCCACCACATAATCTTGGAATTCCCTCAACTGACGACCATCTAGAAATACTCTAACACTACCCGGAGCTAAATTGAATGCTCCTAAAGATATTTTACCAGCAGCTCTACCAGAGACTTCACCAGCTATTATAAATCTATTTCTAGCTGTATTTCTTTCGGCAACTACTCTTACTGTGTCATATATATCAGAAAAAATGTATTGATCTGCTAATGCTGGGGAACCTTGTTTCTCAAAATAGTCTCTCAATCCATCTCTGAATGGTTCAACTGAAGGAAAAGTTATCTCTCCTGTTCTTTGATTGAAAAAAGGTGAACCAGCTGTCTTATCAAACTCACCATCTGGTTGTGCCAACCCTGATGTATTAGTTCTATCTACACCTAGTATTGTTACTAGCTTGTCTGGAGCGTTTGGTAATACATCTGTCGAATCATTGTCCTGATTGATATACCATAGATTAATAGTAGTTTCATCTAGATTGACATTTGTCGAACCGATTGAGTATATGTTTTTCATCTGACGAGACCAAAGTGTATCGAAGCCTGGTTGCATATTAGGTACGGATACTAATTTAAGTATCAATGTGTCTTTAACACCTACCGAATTACTAAATGCACCATGATAAAGATCGTCATCAGCTGAAGGAGTAACGCCTTCTGTGATATAAGCTACGGCGTATTTTCTATCTTCTCTTAGATTTTTGATAGTCAAAGTACCTAAGTTTCTATCAATTGCAAATTGATTTGTATCTAACTTCTGAAATCTACCACGCTCTACTATACCTGTTTGTATAGCTACATTTGGGTTGTTAAGAGCGGGGTTATTAATAAAATTCAAAGGGTTTGTTTCAGGAATTATGTTAGCGTAAGCAATTACTTCAGAAACTTGAGGGCTTGTTACGGTGTTCGTTGATTCCCAGACTTCTATATCCTTTACTCTACCAACGTTAGCTGATTGCGGTATAACGGGTTTTGGCGATGACCAATAATCTTTATACACAGCTTTATAGCTATTATCTAAGAAAAAGTGATTACGTGAGAAATCAGGTGGACGTACTTGGAAAGGTGTCTTATTAGAACCACCTTGTACGTTGACGAATTTTTTCTCACCACGACGCTGAGCAAAAATCGTTTTCAAATACAGAGGCCCGAATTGATAGTCTGAGCGAATACCGAATAGAGTTTGACCGCCATTTATCAACTGAGAGTTCAATGGTAAATTAACATTACCAAACTCCACAAGTTTTATTATATCATCCTCATAGCCTTCGTATCCGACTTTGAATTGATTATCATTTCCAAAATTATTACGGCTAGTATTCCAATCTGTACTCAATTTTAATTTGTCACCTATACCACCACTTACGTTAACTCTGATGTCTTGCGAAAAGATAGGAGTCGATTGTGTTTGTCCAAATGCAGAGACAGTACCTAAGTTCTGCGAATCCCATCTCCAACCTAGCCTTAAGTTTACTTCACCGTTTACATTGATATTGATTTGGGGCTTCCCGAATATACCCATAAGCGGATTGGGAGGTATTGGGATAGATATCCCAGTCGCATCTGCCATTAATCTAGCCAAATCACGACTAGACATAGCTTTTTTAATATCATATCTAGTAAGTAAAGAATCCCAAACTTGCTCCGTTATTACTTTCTTACGGTAGTTTAGATAATCGTCAATAGACATATTTATCCCAGAGCTGATCTCTACGTCATCTATTCTTTCACTTGCTTTGACTGTATTACTAGCAGAATCAATTTCACTAGTATAACTATAACCGCTTAGTGTGTCATCTAACCCGAAATTATTTTGACCGTATTTTTGTCTGTAGTAACCATTATAATCAAAGAATGGGCTTTTGTACGAAGCTACAGAGTCTTCTTTAAAAATACCTTGGTTTATCTCTAAACTTTCATAATCGGGTTGGAAGTAAAACATATACAAATTAAGTGGCATCAACGCAGTGAAGATGGAAAGAGGGTTATAGCTATGCACAGAGTTACCTCCACCAGCAAAGCTAGGCGTACTACTCTCCGTTTTCGGTCCTAATAGGACGAAAAGCATAGAAACTATGAGTATATGTTTGAAAATCTTATTTCTCATACTGCCGCTATATAGGGGTACTAGATTACTACAAATAATGTACCACTATAAGGGGTTCGATATAAATAAATTAATAAAAAAGAGTAGCAGATTTAAAATAAGCTTTACCGTAGATAAAAAATAGAAAAACAATTACAATATTACGCATTCAAAACTTTCAAGTTACCTATAAACTTCGATTTGATAAAATTTTAATTAAGCTGTGAAATATTAGACACTTCAGACCGTCTCTTAATATATGATTAACACCTTAGAATAATAAAATTAGGAGATATAATGAAAAACTCAATTGGTTTAGATAAAAAGAAAGTAAAAGTACTAACAGAAAAACTAAACGATTTATTAGCAAACTATCAGCTATATTATCAAAACCTAAGAGGGTTCCATTGGAATCTAAAAGGAAATGATTTTTTTACTCTTCATGTAAAATTTGAAGAACTATACAATGCAGCTCAACTTTCAATAGACGAAATTGCTGAGCGAATTGTTACACTAGAGGCTGTACCTTTGCACACTTATAGTGATTATGTCAAGCAATCTAAAATAAAAGAACACAAAAATGTAACTACAAGTAACGAAACGGTAAGTAAAACCGTATCTAATCTAACTACTCTTATAGAAAAAGAAAGAGAAACTTTGAAAGTTGCTGATGAGGCAGGAGACGAGAGTACTGTAGATATGATGACGGAATTTATTAGATTTCAAGAAAAAACAATATGGATGCTAAATTCATTCAATCATAAGTAAGAAAGCCCCAACTTATTTTTTTACTTATGGTATAGAGCAATTAGAGATAATTGCTCTTTTTTTTTGACTTAACTACTCAGTATCTAACCAAATGTAAAGTATTGTCTAAATAAAAAAATGTATTTTAATAAGTAATTATAGTCTGACTCGCTAATGTTCGTATATTTGTGGAATTACTTTTATATTAATAATCCTACGAAATTTATATAAATGAAAGATATAAACTTTATTTTTTTATTACTGGCTCTAGTTGCAGAAATAATCGGGACAATTGGCGGGTTTGGTTCCTCTGTTTTTTTCGTTCCTATTGGTAATTTTTACTTTGATTTTTATTCAGTACTAGGGTTAACGGCAATTTTTCATTTATCAAGTAATCTAAGTAAAATATTCTTATTCAAGAAAGGACTAGACAAAAAGCTTTTAGTAAATATTGGTATTCCATCAATTGTTTTCGTTATACTAGGTGGATTTCTATCGAAATCAATTAATAGTATATATTTAGAAATATTTTTAGGTGTCTTTTTAGTTGGGTTGAGTTTACTTTTTCTAATCAAAAGTAACTTAACAATCGCTCCTAATAAGAAAAATGCTATTATAGGCGGTTCGTTTTCTGGATTTTCAGCTGGACTATTGGGTACCGGAGGTGCTATCAGAGGCTTAACTATGGCTTCTTTCAACTTGGAAAAAAGCGTGTTTATAGCAACTTCTGCTTTTATAGATTTTATGATTGACTTCTCTAGAACTGTAGTTTATTATAATAATGGTTATATACATAGCCATGATCTTAAATATGTCCCATTTCTTTTTATTATCGGATTATTAGGTTCTTTCATAGGCAAAAAAATATTATTAAAAATACCACAAACCAAATTCCGAAAATTGTCTTTAACTTTTATACTTTTCATTGGGATTGTTACTTTGTTCCAAACTATTTTTTAAATGAAAAATACCAGTATAATAAAGGAATTATTTTATTAAAAAATATTTGATTTCATTAATTATTGAAACCAAAATAAAACAATTACGTATAACTTTCTTTTACTGCTATATTACAATATATTATAGGTACCTAGTATGCAAGATAATGTACAAAATACACCGCCCCAAATGAGTCAAAACTATCCTCCTAACTTCAGACCCCAGAAGAAAACTAGATGGTGGATACCTGTTTCTATTATAGGGGGTGTTTTCTTATTATTCGTGATCTTTATTATTGCCTTTTTCTCATTTATTGGCTCTTCTTTCAATTTCGAAGAGAAGGAAGTTAATATTAGTGAAAAAACTGTCCTTTCTATAGATCTGTCTAACGGTTTACCCGAATATTCTAAACAAGATCCATTTAGTATATTCTCCGGTGGTAGTGGTGGTTCCATATCTTTTTATGAAATCATTAATTCTATAGAGAGAGCTAAAGAGGATGACAATATAAAGGGTATATTGCTTAATATCAACGGTTCTGTTGGTCGTGCTAAGGGCGCAGAACTCAAAGAAAAATTAGAAGATTTTAAAAAATCAGGCAAATTCATTTATAGCTTCATAGAGTCTGGTGATGAACAAACATACTACAACTCTCTAACAGCTGATTCTATTTTTATGCCTACCGAAGGACTATTAGAGTTCAACGGGTACGGTATTAGTTCTATGTTTATGACTGGACTTTTCAAGAAAATTGGTATGGAATACCACGTAGTTGGATTTGAGGATTTCAAATCAGCTGCCGATTCTTACAATAAGTACAAATTTAGTGATTCTTCTCGTTACCAATTAGAAGTAATGCTCAATCAATTCCAAGATGAATTTGTGGCTAGCGTAGCGAAACATAGAAAAATGGAAAAATCACAAGTTCTTGCGCTGCTTAATCAAGGACTTTTCACTGTAGATAGCTTGTATAAGTACAAACTAATAGACGGTATGAAAACTAAAACACAAGTTGAAGATTTCATCAAATCTAGAATATATCCTGATGTATCGGCAGATAGTTTATATACTAAAGAGCTTGACATAGTTTCCGTAGCCAAATACAATAAGAGTAAATTTAAGCAAAAAGGTAAAGTGGACAAAGATAAATCAATCGCTATTATCAATAGTGTTGGTCCTATCTACTCTGGTGAAGATGAGAACTCACTTTTCGGAGGTAGTGACTATGAGATTCGTTCTGCGAAATTTGTAGAGCAAATCAGAGACGCTGCAGAAGATGATGAGATTGATGCAATTATACTTCGTATTGATTCGCCAGGTGGTTCGGTTATCGCATCAGATGAGATGTGGGAAGCTATCATGGAAGCTCGCAAACGTAAGAAAGTTATAGCTTCGATGAGCGATGTAGCTGCTTCGGGTGGTTACTATATGGCTATGGCTTGTGATAAGATTATAGCTCACCCATCTACTATAACTGGCTCTATTGGGGTTATACTAGCTTTACCTAATTTCGAAGGTACTAGAGAAATGCTAGGAGTAACAGCCGATACTATATCGACTACTACTTCTGCTCAATTCTTGAACCCTATGTTCAAGTATACTGACGCTGACAAAGAGAAACTTTATACTTTATCTAAGACTATATACATGAGATTTTTAGAAAGAGTAGCAGAAAGCCGCGGTAAAACCGTAGAGCAAATCAGAGAAGTAGCTAAAGGTAGAGTATGGACTGGTCGCGACGCTAAAGCAAAAGGTCTAGTAGATGAACTCGGTGGATTAGAATTTGCTATCGACTATGTAAAAGATATGATCGGTGTAGAAAAGGGTAAATTGGTCTATGTGAAATCTTATCCTGAAAGAAAAGATGATTTCCAAGCATTTATGGATGCTTTGGGTATGGAAAGCAAACTAGGTGCAGCAAGCAATAAAAACTTTGTAGAAAGAGTTAAAAGCGAGTTTAGCCCAACTATGCAATCACTAATCTTGAATATGGAATACTTAACTCCAGAGATGCAATCGCAAATGAAATACACATTAGCTATGTATGATATTTCTAGAAAAGAGAAATTCCTTATGGCTATGCCACAGATGATAGACTACAAGTAAACTATCAAGATATAAATTAGATTTAAGACCCGCTCAGCCAAAAATGAGTGGGTCTTTTTTTTATATTTTCTAATTCATAACTCTGTTTTGTATATTGAATCTATCTTTTTTACATAAATCTTATATATACGATGCGACAGTTTTTCCTACTAATTATATTTTCGATATTAGCTTACTCTTGTTCCAACGATTCGGTGGCACCTGTCGAAGAGTTTGACTATAGGAATTACCTCCCTTTGGATAGTGGCAATACTTGGGACTATATACACTATGGTATAGACACTAATAATAAGGCAGCATTAACTGAGTTCGCTTATAGTACTACTTATTATATAGATACTCTGATGCATAATGGTAGAAAAGCATTTAGGATGGACTCAGAAGATCTAGTACTCGGTAATAAAACTAATAATGAGTTCTATTATTCTCTTGACTCTAACAGGATAGCTATATCCAATATGTATTTTTCACTTACAGATTCGTCTAGATTCAGATATACTGGTTGGCTTGATATATATAATCTGTACGTAGGTGATTGGGAAATGGAGTCATTTGAGTTTCGTGATACAACTATCGGTAATTCTGTTTATAATGGCTATGTAGCTTTTACTGGAAGCAAAAGAAATGAATCGGAAGCCGAATTCGAAGGTAATAAAGTCAAATTCATCACTGGTTTTCTATATGTACTCTACAATGTAGATAGATATATAGGTCAAGATACTATCAAGATAAGGCACAATGAAGTATATGAATACCGATTTGGGAAAGATATAGGACTGATCTATTCGAGATACTTTGATAAGATAGATAGTACCAATCTGGGTGGATACGAGAAAGTACTAAAAGAATATAATAACTAAAAATTACGCTTGTATTTATAAGATAATTCTCAATTGAGGATGTAGATGAAATCCGTTCTATTAGCCATATTAACCACGACAATTCTAATGTCATATACTCTCTCAAGTTCAGAGATTATTCCTGTTTGGAATAGGACAATCGAAGGGAAAGTGCAAGATATGGAATTTCTGAAAGGACAGAATGAAGTATTAATGCTTGTGGGAGAGGGGGCAGGTGGACAAATACAAAGAAGGAATCCAGAAAATGGTGAACTAATTCACACGTTTCCGTATCCTCTCTCTACAGGTTCTAAATTTGTATTAACTCCAGATAGTCTAAGATTTGTATTATTAAACGGAAATGGTGGATTAGTTAGAAGCTTAGATGAGCAATATACAGTTTCTAGTTTATTTGATATCGAATATGAAGATACAATTGGAATAAAATATTCCAATATTGCAATAGATCCAGTCCGTCCACATGTTTATGTAGCATCAACAGGGTGGTTTAAGAAAACTAATTTTCCTGCACCTAGGAACAAGATTATAGCCTATAACTATGAAACTGGTGAACACATCAAAGACCTAACAGAATATGGAGAAGATGAATACACAGCCATAGAAGTATCGCACAACGGCAAATACTTAGCAACGCTAAATGACAATATGGCATATCTAAAAGTATGGGATTTGGAGTCAATGGAGCAGATAATAAATGAACCTCTTTTTGATGAGAATAGCAATACTAGATGTGAAGCAGAAGATATTTATTTTTCTAAGATAGATGATAATGTTATTTACTATTCAGGCTTGTTCTCAAAAAAACTCAATTCAAAAGACATATATCCTCCTAGCATTTACACATTTAATATTACTAGCAAAGAACAGAAACTAATTTTGCCAAATGATATTTATGGAGGATGGGATTTGATATTCTTAGATAATGAATCTAGAATAATGAGTACTACATTTAATACAATAGGAATAATAAATCAAAATCTAAATTCATTAGAATGGTATAATATACCCCCAGATAATATTTTTACCACATTAATAAGATATTCGGAAATAGGAAACTACTTCATAGGGGCAAGTGGAAATGATTTTTGTAAGTTTTTATATGATAGAGAAACAAGTATAAATCCAGAATATGATGAAGAGGTTGTAATCTCTCCAAACCCAACTACAAACACAATTAACATTAATCTGAACTCAAATGGATTTGAATATATCAGATTGAGTATAGTTGATTTACT
>JBFHKR010000057.1:0-15784 GCA_041595255.1 Chlorobiota bacterium | reverse complement strand
GATATTCCTTTCTTTATCAGGTAGAACATAACTGCCTCTGCCCTATCTATGGATAATCTCATATTTACATCTTCATTTCCTTCTTGGTCAGTATGACCTTGAATTTCGATTTTTATGTCTTTTTCTCTCTCTAGCCAATTGGCTATATCATCGAGTATAAGTTCTGACTCTACTCTTATCTCAGCACTACCTGTTAAGAAGTGAATACCTTTAGGTTTGTAAGTCTCCCCTTTTTTTATCTTTTCTATTTCCTGTACTATTATTACAGTATCAGGTTTTGATTTGACAAATACAGTGTCTCTTTTTTCTATTTCTTTTACGAATGCTTCTGTTTGTGGGCACCCTTGTAGTATCTTAATACCAAAAACTGAAGGACATTTATCATCAATATCTGGTATTCCATCGCCATCAGTATCTCCTTTCATCGGGTCAGATCCAGCTTTAACTTCTTCTAAATCAGTCAATCCGTCTCTATCCGAATCGGCAATATTTGGGTTAGAATTGTGAAGCATAACTTCTTCGTAATCTGTTAAACCATCTTTGTCAGTATCTACTTCATTTAGGTTAGTATTATTTGCCACTTCTTGAGCATCTGTCAATCCGTCTCCGTCTGAGTCAATAGATAGTGGATTAGATTTGTATAGATGAATCTCATCATAATCACTTATACCATCATCATCTGTATCAGCTTTATAAGGATATGTTCCATATTCTTTTTCTTCATCATTTGTTAACCCATCATTATCTGGATCATTATCACTAAATAGATAATATGACAACTTCATACCAACTTCACCAATACCATCAGTATTTGCTACAGAACCTTCAGGAGGTATTTGTGCATAACCATCTAAGTAATCTGTTGTTAGTATATGATAAGATGCATGAACACCTAGAGATAAATCCCTGTACAGAAATACATCTATCCCCATACCGCCAACAGGATGGAAATCAATTTCATCTTGAACTTTGAATTCTGGATAGTGAATTCTATCACCACCTGGGTCTAAAGGACTATCTTGTATATCTTGATTTTGAAAGGAAAGTACAGAAAAGCCACCAAAGATATAATAATTGATTTGGGAGCGGGGAAGTAAATTTACAAATAAAAGAAAATCGACTGTAGTAATTTTAGTTGTTCTCTCGTAAGACCTTTTGTCTGCATCTAGAAAATATTCTCGAGGGAATTGTCTGTAGAAATCTTCACCAAGTCTATTTATATATCTTCTCTCGTATTTCAGATAACCAGTTCCAGCTCTTGCTCCTATAGCAAACTCAGGTACATACGGAAAAAAATACCGAGTAAAAAAGCCACCTGCATAACCAACATTGTTGTCAGTAAACTCTCCAAAATATTTTGTCAAATATCCTGTAGCTCCAACTTCTAATCTTCCATCTGCATAAATACCCTCTTTTACAAAGGATTGAGAATAAATAGGAATAGTAAATACAAAGAATATTAGAGCAAATGTGTTTATCAACTTCATATTATATAAACACTTCATTTGTTAATCGTTTTTTTATCTAACTATTGTATCATTTCTATCAGGAGAAACTGATATTAGAGAAATCTTGGCACCAGTGAAATCTTCGATAAAGTCAATATAATTCTTCACTTCAATAGGAAATTCGTCATAGGATTTGAAATTAGTAGTATCAGTATTCCAACCTTTGAATGTTTTATATACTAATTCAATATTATTGAATTTCTGCATATCTACAGGAAATGAGTTTAAAACTTTTCCATTAATTGTATATCCAACACAAACTTTTATCTCATTGAGTTTATCCAAGACATCAAGCTTAGTAAGAGCTATATTGCTAATTCCATTAATCATTACTGAATATTTTAAAGCAAATAAATCTAACCAACCACATCTACGAGGTCTCCCAGTTGTAGCGCCAAATTCGTGCCCAACTGTTGCTAAATGTTTACCAATTTCATCATCTAATTGCGTTGGGAATGGACCATTGCCAACCCTAGTAGTATAAGCTTTTACAATACCAATTATTTCATCTACTTTAGTAGGTGGTATTCCCAAGCCGGTACATGCCCCACCAGAAGTAGGGTTAGAACTTGTCACGAAAGGGTAAGTACCATGATCCAAGTCAAGTAAAGCACCTTGTGCTCCCTCTACTAATATCTCTTTGCCTTCAATAATATTATTATTCAACAAAGTCGAAATATCAGTAACATATGGGTCGATAAGCTTATCAAATTCGATATACTTTTCTACTATAGAATCTACATCTAACTCTTCATGACCATAAATTTTAGTCAATACTTCATTATATTCACTAATATTATAACGAAGTTTTTCTTCGAAGTCTTTTCTATCTAATAAATCAACGATTCTTATTCCTGTTCTCTTTGCTTTATCAATATACGCTGGACCAATTCCTCTACCAGTTGTTCCTATTGACTTATCAGAATTGTGGCTTTCTCTAACTGTGTCCATCATTTTATGATAAGGCATAATCAAATGAGCTTTATGACTAATGAATAATCGACCAGTAACATCAATATTATGAGATTTCAACATTTCTATCTCTTCCATCAAAGCCACAGGATCTATAACAACACCATTACCAATAACACATTTAGTAGTAGGGTTCAATATACCAGACGGTATCAAGTGTAAAACATACTTCTTATCATCTATAACTATGGTGTGACCAGCGTTAGCACCACCTTGGAATCTAGCTACTATATCAGCATTGGCGCTTAGTAAATCTACTATTTTGCCTTTTCCTTCATCACCCCATTGGGCTCCGACTATAACTTTTACACTCATTTTTATACCTTGAAATAGAAAACAAAAACTCCGAACTAAAATGCCCGGAGTATAAAAAATTCATTTTAACCCCTTTATTAATCTACGTTTTTAGCAGATTCTAAAGTGTCTTTAATTGTCAATATTTGCGTAAGATTAGTAATTTTAAATAAATCTAAAATCTTTTCACTTGGTGCAGCAATTACTAGTTTACATTTATTCTTAGTGCAACTTGTATGTGCTCCTACTATCATACCAAGTCCTGAACTATTCAGCACTTTAACATCAGACAAATCTACAATAACCTTAGATGGGTTAGAGTTAAGAGCCTCCTCTACTAAGGAAGAAAACTCTATCACTTGAGTACCGCCTAATACTTCATTAGGGAGACTTAATACTGACACATTATTTTCGGTTATTAATTTCATAATTATGCTGTTACTGTTTTAAGATCATTTTCACCAATGTCAGTTTTCTTAACATTAGAGAAATACCATAAAGCAAATGGTGTTGCAATAAATATTGAAGAATATGTACCAACTATGAAACCTACAAGCATAGTAAACGCAAATCCTTCAAGAGTTGGTCCACCGAAGAATAATAATACTAATAATACGATTTCAGTTGTCAAAGTTGTATTAACAGATCTAGAAAGAGTCTCATTTATACTTCTATTGAAGATACTTACTAAAGATTTACCTTTCATTAAATCTCTATTCTCTCTAACTCTATCAAATATGATTACGGTATCATTGATAGAATAACCAACTACAGTTAGCATTGCAGCAAGTATAGTTTGGTCTATTTCTAGACTAAATATACCAGTTTGTTGGAATATAATAACAATTAAGAAGGTAACCATAATATCATGTACTAAAGCAACTAGTGCAGCTAGTCCAAAACTAAACTCAAATCTAAATGCTAAATAAAGTAATATAACTATTGCAGAGAATAAAATCGCTAAGAAGGCTTGAGTTCTCATCTCATTACCAATTTTAGGACCTATTTTATCTACTTTCAATACTTCATGAGGATTATCAGAAAACTTATTGTTTAGACCACTTTTCAGTATTTCCGGTGCATTATCAGAATCTTTAATACGGATTAAAAATGATCCTTCGGAACCAAATGTTTTAATCTCACTTGATTCGAATCCTATCTCACTTACAGCCGTTCTCAATTCAGAAGTTGACATAGACTTTTCGAATTTAACACCAACTTCAGTACCACCAGTGAAGTCAATACCAAATTTTGGTGGGAAAACGAAAGCTATAATCAATCCGAATACTATAGTGCTAAGCGATACTGTTAATAGTATCTTTCTTTTAGCTACGAAATCAATGTTTGTTTTATCAAAAAATTGCATTTTTTCTTCCTTTTCAGATTAAGAATTTTTAGATTGACCAAAACTAAATGATGAGTATTTTCCATCAGAAAGCTGTAGTTCAATAAGTGAACGAGAAACCATAATAGCAGTAAATAAAGTACTAAGAATACCAATCATAAGTGTAAGAGCGAAACCTCTTATCAGACCAGTACCAACATAGTAAAGAATTAGACCTGTCATAAAAGTTGTTATATTTGAGTCAAAGATTGCAGACATAGCTTTACTAAATCCTTCATCAATTGCTGATCTTAATGAACGTCCTTTATTAAGTTCTTCCCTTACCCTCTCGAATATTAGGATATTTGCATCAACAGCCATACCTAGTGTTAACACAATACCAGCTATACCAGGCAATGACAATGTACCACCAAGTGAAGCAAGTATAGTAAATATAACCATTATATTTATAAGTAATGAAAGGTCAGCCACCATACCAGCTCTAGAATAGTAAAGAATCATGAATAGTATTACTAAGCCGAAGGCAAATAATGTCGAATTTACACCACTCGAAATAGAGTCATCACCAAGCGATGCACCAACAACTTTTTCTTCTATTATCTTAACAGGAGCTTTTAATGCTCCAGCTTTCAATACGATTTCTAATAAACTAGCTTCTTTAGCATTTGCCATACCTGATATTTGAGAACTTCCACCAGATATTTTTGAATTAACATTAGGAGCAGAATAAACATTACCATCTAATACGATTGCTATCCTCTTACCAACATTAGCACCAGTGATTGAAGCCCATTTGTCTGAACCATCAGAATTCATAGTCATATTAACAACCCATGAATTTGTAGTTGGGTCAACATTCTTACCAGCGTCAACAATTACATCACCAGTTAATTCTGGTTCAGATTTCAAACCATAGAAATCAAGGAATTGACCAGTAATTTTTTCTGATTCAGAAGCTTCTGATTTAGCTTGGAAAGCCAATTCAGTATCAAAAGGTAATAATGATTTTATTTTAGGATCTTTTAGCATGATTTTTAGTTTTGCCAAAGAATCTTCGTGAATTCGGAAGTAATAGTTACCTTGTTGAGGAAAGCTATTAATATCATAGCTAACAGGTTGCATTTGACCGTCTTTACTATCTCCCACCCAGAACGTCGCAAACATTCTAGTGAATGGGTGCTTTGAAGCATATAAGTTTTGAGCTGCAGTTTCAGATAATCCTTCATAAGGATTCGAAGTATCAGCTTTTTCAACTTCTTCTTTTTTAATTGTATCAGTTGCATTTGCAACATCACTATTATTAGCGTTAGAGTCAGTTGATTTCAACTCAGCTTTAGCTTCAGGAGCTGGAACAACTTGAGCAGTAACTTTTGCAGAATCATTTAGTTCAGCATTATTAGTGTTTGGAGTTTTGCTTGTTTTAGAAGCAAGCATTTCATCAATTTTCTTGAATGATTGAACTAATTCAGCATTACTTCTAACTAACTTGAATTCAAGACGTGCTGTAGTTTCTAATAAACTTCTAATCTGAGATTCATCTGTTACACCAGGCAATTCAAGAAGAATCCTTCTGCTTCCTTGTTTTTGTATATTAGGCTCAGAAACACCATATTTGTCAATACGTTGTCTTATAACTTCTTGAGCTTGATTAATTGCACCGTCAGCATTATTAGATAATTCTTCTAATATTGCTTCTTCCGAAGCATTACTAATATCACCTAAATCAAAGTATGAAATAAGGCTTTTACCTTCTGGTTTAGCAATTTCATTAAATTTTCTTGCAAAAATATCAACCACAGACTCATCTGAAGTTTGCGATTCTTTTTCAGTTGCTTCTAATACTCTATCAAAAGTATCATCAATAGCTTCTTTTTGCGCAGTTTCTCTTAGAAGTTTAACTACGTCAACTTCCATTGTCACATACATACCACCTTTTAAGTCAAGCCCAAGTTGCAAAGAGTTCTCTTTTGCACTTTGGTATTCTTGACCATAGTTCTTTTTGAATTCATTCATTATAGCTAAAGAATCTGCAGGATTTGCCGCTTGGCTTGCTCTCTGCAAATATTCAGCTCTTTTGGATTCCAATTGGGAATAGTTATACGTAGGATAAAGTGCGAATATCGCAGCTATAATAGGAATAACTATTAACGCTATTTTACCAATTTTCGATTTCAATTAATGCCTCCGAGTATTTATCTCGATAATCTCTTATTATGAAAAATTGTGAAAAGTACAAGCACGAATATAAGGCATTGGATTTAAAATTCAAATGAATTAAAATCATTTTTTTTCAACTATGTCTATTTTATTGCTTATTATTATCACAAGAAGAACGATACATTTGGTCCTATATTGAAATCGAATATGTACCAAATGCCTAATAACAGTGTCCATGCGACAAACAATATTACAGAAAATGGCAACAAAGATGATATCAATTCACCCATTGTAACATCTTTCTTAAATTTTTGTGCAAAAACTATCAACAAAGGAAAATATGGTAATAAAGGAGTAATCATATTAGTAGTGCTATCACCAATTCTATATATTAATTGTGTAGCTTCAGGTGTAATACCTAATATCATGAACATTGGAACAAACACTGGAGCTAAAATAGCCCATTTAGCAGAGGCGCTAGATATGGATAGATTTAGCAACATACTAAAGATAAGAAATGTCATGAATAAAGGTAAACCGGTTAATCCAATATTTGAAATATATCCTGCTCCTTTTACCGCTATTATCATATCAAGTTCAGACCAGTCGAAATGATGAAGAAATTGACCAGCTGCAAAAGCAATTACAATATATGATGCCATTGTTCCCATTCCAGAATTAAGCATATCTACTATATCGTTTGATGATTTTATCGTTCCAGATATATACCCATAAACTAGACCTGGGAAGAAGAACATCAATATAATCAATGGTATTATACTTTTAAATAAATATGTTAACTCACCATTTTCATCTCTGAAAAAAGAATTTTCTGGTATTGATAGTGCAGCAATCAAAACAAGTAAAACAAACAACAAAGAATATGAATAAAATAGTGCCTTTTTATGAATTGTAAAACTATTTTCCTCGATTTCATCTCCTACTATATCTGGTACGTGTACTCCTAATCTTGGTTCTACTATTCTATTGTTTACAATAGTACACACAATGGCGACAAGGAAAGTAGAAACTATCATAAAATAGTAATTTGCAGTTGGATATACTATATAATTGGCATCTATAGTCAGAGCTGCTTGGTGAGTTAAACCTGATAAAAGAGGATCAAGAGCTGTAATTAGTAAATTAGCAGAAAATCCTCCATTAATTGCAGCAAAGGAAGTGATAACACCTGCTAATGGATTCTTACCTATAGCTCTGAAAGTCAAGCCTGCTAATGGAGGTAGAACTATAAGTCCAGCATCAGCTATTAAGCTACTATTGACAGAAACAAAAACAATTGTAAACACAACCAAATTATCAGGTACTTTAGATATAGTATATTTTAAGGTTGCTTCAAATAAACCAGATTTTTCGGCTATAATAATTCCGAACATTGTAGCTAACACTACACCTAGTGGTGGAAAATTGATAAAGTTTTTAACGGCCGAAGTTAAGACTTCTCTAATTCCTTCTATAGAGAGGATACTTTTAACTGAAATTGTTTCATTAGTAACAGGGTGAATTACTGAAGTACCTAATAGACTAAATAAAACCGAAAGTAAAACAGTAAAAAGTGCAAGTAATAAGAAAAGAAAGAATGGATTTGGTAATTTGTCCGAAACTTTCTCAACAGTTTTAAGAAAACTAAATATTAATTTTTTGTTATTTTTCATTTCATCAATATATCAAATTCTGGAATTAAATGAACGAGAGTATCTCAGTTATAATAATATCATACAATTGTAAGCAGTTTGTGGAGGATTGTATAAAATCGATAATTATAACTTGCTTTGATAGAATTCCAGAAATAATTGTTGTAGATAATAACTCTGATGATGATACAGCTAGCTATATTGCTAATTTATATCCGGAAGTAAAAATAATAGTTAACAATGAAAATATAGGATATGCCGCAGCAATTAATATTGGTGTTAGTGCTTCAAAGGGTGAATATCTAATACTTTCTAATGCAGATGTCATTTATAAAGAAAATTGTATATATGGTTTAATTAATAAACTTATATTACTTAATAATAACGCAATTATTGCACCACAACAATTATATAAGGATGGAACTTATCAGCGCTCATATGGCTATTTCCCAAGTTTAAAAAGAGGTATTTTTGATTTGTTTGGAATTACTAGACTTAAGCTATTTCTAAAAAAGAAATCATATCTTAATAGTAAAAGAAATAAATATATTGTAGAATATATTGATGGAGCTATAATGTGCACTACAAAGAGTATTTTTAATAAGTTAAGTGGTTTTGATGAGAAATTTTTCTTTTACTCAGAGGAAACAGACTTTTGTTATCGTGCTAAAAAGCAAAGAATTGATTCAATTCTAATTCCTGAATTACAAGCTATACATCATAGAGGTGGATCACAAGAAAACAAAGGAATGAACGAAGATAGTATAAAAATGCTAATCGAGTCTGAAGCAAAGTTTTTAGATAAACACAATAACCCCATTAATAAAAAGATTTATTTACGATTAGAATTATTATTCTTTCAGCTACTATTACTTTTAAGTAGAACAACAAACGATACTACTCGTACAGAAAACAATAAGAAATATATAAAAGCAATAAAATCGGTTTTAAATGGAAACTAAATATGATTTGGCAATAGCTTACAGGATCTATCCTAAAGTGTCAAAAGTACCAGCAATACATTCAGATAATAAATATGAGTTATCTCGAGTTTGTCTTGAGTCATTTTATAATGCTGTAAAAAATGTAAAGGCTTATGTTTATATAATTCTTGATGGCTGCCCTCCGGAATATAAAGATTTATTTAAAAAAACCCTTTTAGACATTGATTACGAGTTCATAGAAAAAGATAGTGTTGGGAATGCTCAGACATTCAATTTACAAATGGACTTACTTCTCAATCAGGACAAAAGTGAAGTAATTTATTTCGCTGAAGATGATTATTATTATTTAGATAATGCTTTTACTGAATTAATTAAAGCTGTAAAAGACCCTAGGGTTGATTTCCTAACACCATATGATCATCCTGATACTTACAACACGGATTTTCATAATTACAAGAAAAGATATCTAGAAATTGCAGGACGTAAATGGGGAGTAATGTCTAGTACAACAATGACATTTATGACTACTAAAAAGATACTCATGGAAACAAAGCATATATTTGATACATATACAATTAGAAACTACGACGCTTCACTTTGGTTATCCCTTACTAAACTAAATGCATTTAATTTTGGACTGATGATAAAATTTATGTTTACTAATATGCCTTTCTTCAAAATATACTTGAAACTCGTCTATTTTACACTATATCAAGTACTTTTCGGAAAGAAAAGAGTATTAGTTCAAGCAGTCCCAGCACTCGCAACTCACATGGAAGATGCATTTCTCTCACATAATATTGATTGGTATAAAGAATTTGAAAAACATGAACCCAAGTAAACTATCTATTAGTATTAACAATGGATTAATTGATTCAGTTAACAAATCGGATGTCACTGAAATAATTGTAGATGGAATAAAAAATAAATTTGAGGATGCTTTTGCAATCCTTGGTTTAGTTGATGCACATGCACATATAATTGGGTTAGGTGAAAACCTCAATACCATTAGGTTAGAAAAGGCAAAATCTAAATCTGAATTATTCGAATTAGCTAAACAAATTGATATCATAGAAGGTTGGATAACTGGTAGAGGTTGGAATGAAGAATGCTGGGATGATAAGCATATTGATAGAATAGACTTAGATAGCATTAATTCAGAAATCCCTATTTGCTTGATTAGAGTAGATGGACATGCTGCATGGGTTAATTCAAAGGCATTAGAACTTTCTGGAATTAACTTTGAAACTCCAGACCCTAATGGTGGTAGTATTCAAAAGGATAGAAATGGATACCCAACAGGTTTGTTAATTGATAATGCAATTGAACTAGTAAGAAACAATATACCTAAGAAAAACAATGAGTTAATAAAAAAATATATTCTAGATGCATGCTATGAATGTTTAAGAAGCGGAATTACTGAAGTTCATGATATGGATGTCAATCTAGATCATATAGAAGCATACAAAGAACTCGACAACGATAATCTTTTACCTATTAGACTTGTGCAATATATAAGAGGGTTTGATGGTGAATATAAACAGATACAACCAAAACCATATAATGGAAATAATCTTCAAATAATTGGACTAAAATTTTATGCTGATGGAGCCTTAGGTAGTCGAGGAGCATTAATGATTGATAAGTATAATGATTCTGATACTTATGGGTTAGAATTAATTAGTAAAGATGAGCTTTACGAAAGAGCTTCGCAAGGTTGTCAAAATGGTTGGGATATTGCTGTACATGCAATCGGAGACAAAGCTAACAAGAACGTACTCGATGTATATGAAAGACTTAGGAAAGAAAACTTTGAGAATATTCTAAGAATTGAACATTCACAATTAGTACATCCTGATGACATAGATAGATTTTCTAAATTGGATGTATTTGCATCAGTCCAACCAATTCACTGTACTTCGGATAAGAACATGGCAATAAAAAGATTAGGTGAAGACTATAAATTCCCTTATCCTTGGAATACATTGCTAAAAGCTGGTGCAACATTAATTGCAGGTTCAGACTTCCCTATTGAATCACATAATCCATTTTTAGGAATAGATTCATTCGTAAATAGAATTGCAGTTAACGAAGAAAAAACTTGGCAAAAGGATGAAACATTGTCATTAGAAAACGCATTAAATTCATATTGTTACACACCTCACTTAGCAACAAGAAATTCATTCTCTGGTTCTTTAGAAATTGGCAAAAGAGCTGATATTACTATAATAAACAATGATTTAAGAGATCCATCTAAAATCAAACGAACTAGAGTATTAGCCACTATTTCAAGTGGAAAACTAACTAAACACTTATAATATTTGTAATTAAATAAATTTTTCGTAATTTTGTGTCCTTTGCTATAGCAAAGAATTAAAGGGTGCAATATTATTTAAACTATTGTCATCCATATTGTTAAACTAAATTAATTTTTTTTGGAGAGCTAAATGGCAGATAATGCTGTGAACGAATCACAAAAAAACGAAGAAGAAGTAAAGACTGTAAAAGCTACAGTTGCTTCTGCACCTAAGCAAAGTAGCAAACCTACTGTTACCGAACTTATGGAAAAAGGATTTGATAGTTTCTTAAATTTAGATGATGATGCTTATGCTCAAATGGCAACAGGCTCAGTTATTGAAATAAAAGAAGATGAACTAGTAGAAGGTAAAATAGTTAATATTACCAAAGATGAAGTTCACGTAGATATCGGATTCAAATCTATAGGTATAATTCCAAGAGCAGAACTAATTGGTTCTGAAAACTATGAAGTTGGTCAAAAACTTGATGTATTCATCGAGAATATCGAAGATTCAAGCGGACATATGATATTGTCTAGAAGACGCGCAGATTTCATGAAAATCTGGGATGATATTATGGATATGTTCGAAAATAGTAAAGTTACAACAGTTAACATTTTACGTAGAATTAAAGGTGGTATGGTAGTAGATTTGATGGGTATAGAAGCATTCTTGCCGGGCTCTCAAATAGACGTTAGACCAGTTAGAGATTTTGATGCATGGGTTGGTAATGATATTGAAGTTAAAGTAGTAAAAGTTAACCATCCTAATGAAAACGTAGTTGTATCACACAAAGTATTGCTAGAAGAGCAGTTAGCTGAGCAACGTGACGAAATCATGTCTAATCTTGAAAAAGGATTGGTATTAGAAGGTACTGTAAAAGCTATCTCTGATTTCGGTGTATTCGTTGATTTAGGTGGAGTAGATGGTTTAGTTCACATAACTGACTTGTCTTGGGGACGTGTTTCACATCCTTCTGAAGTAGTAGATTTGGATGAAACTGTAAAAGTCGTAATCTTAGATTATGATCAAGAAAGAAAGAGAATTTCTTTGGGGATGAAGCAACTTACTGAGCATCCTTGGGAAAGTATCGGTATTAAATACGAAGAAGGTACTAAAGTAACTGGTAAAGTTGTTAGCTTAACTGATTACGGAGCTTTCATTGAAATAGAAAAAGGTATTGAAGGTTTGATTCACATTAGTGAAATGAGCTGGACTCAACATATTAAACATCCTTCACAAATGGTATCTATGGGTCAAGACGTAGAAGCTGTAGTTCTAAACATAGACAAAGATGATAAGAAATTAGCTTTGGGTATGAAACAATTAGAGCCAGATCCTTGGGAAGATTTGATGAAGAAATATCCTGTCGATTCTAAACACGAAGGTATCGTTAGAAACCTAACTAACTTTGGTGTGTTCGTAGAATTAGAGCCGGGAGTAGATGGTTTAGTACATATTAGTGATCTATCATGGACTAAGAAAATCCGCCACCCTGGTGAGTTTGTTAAGAAAAATGACAGATTAGATGTTATAGTTCTTAGCATTGATTCGGAACAAAGAAGAATAGCTTTAGGACACAAACAAGTATTAGACAACCCTTGGGATACTTTCGAAAATTCTTATGGTGTTGATTCGGAAACAGAAGCTAAGATTGAAAGAATTATAGAAAAAGGTGTTATCGTTGAATTACCGGATGGTGTTGATGGTTTCGTTCCTGTTTCTCAACTTTCATTTGCACCTGTTAAAAATATCAGTGATTACTTCAAACCAGGTGATACATTACCTTTAAGAGTAGTTGAATTTGATAAAGAATCTAAGAAAATCGTATTGTCTGTAGTAGAAGCTCTAAGACATAGATCGGCTGAAGATATTGAAGCTTACAATAAGAAGCATCAAGTACCAAATGCTGAGAAATATACATTAGAGTCAGTACAACAAGCTACTCCTGAAGAAATTGAAGATTTCTTAAGAGAAACTAGTGTATTAAACAGCAATACTATAGCTCCTAAGAAAGAAAAAGTAGAAGCGACTGAAGAAGCTAAAGTTGAAGAGACAACTGAAGAAGTAGCTGAAGTTGTTGAAGAAACTAAAGAAGAAAAACCTAAGAAAGCTAAAGCGACTAAAAAGAAAGAAACTGAAGATACTCCTGAAGAAGAGGCAACTGATGAAGTAGCCGAATCGGTAGAAGTAACAGAAGAAGAAAAACCTAAGAAAGCTAAAGCAACTAAGAAGAAAGATGAAGAAGATACTTCTGAAGAAGAATAATCACTTCGCTTTTTATTTAGTTTAAAATTAATAAAGCCGAATAGAAATATTCGGCTTTTTTTGTATATTTGTTTTGTGCTTGTAATTATACAGAGGAGCTTCGATTATGTCAGTTAAATATACTTTAGAACAAATAATTAATCAACCAAGAGATAAGGTTATAGAGTTAATAGATAATCCTGATAATTTAAAAGAGTGGCAACCTGGCTTTATAAGTTTAGAACATATAAGTGGTGTACCAAGCCAAGAAGGTGCCAAATCAAAACTTACCTACGTTATGGGCAAAAGGCAAATAGTTATGATAGAAACCATTAATAAAAAAGATTTGCCACATAGGTTTGATTTGACATTTGATGCAGATAACGTATATAATATCCAAAGTAATCGATTCGAGATAGTTGACGAAAACACTACTAAGTGGATATCAGAAAACGAATTCATTCTATCTGGTTATATGAAAATATTTGGCATATTCGGAAAAGGAATGTTCAAAAAACAATCTCAAATATATCTAGATAAATTTAAAGAGTTTGCTGAAAGGAGTTAGATTAAAACTGGGGTTTCCCCCAGTTTTAATCTATATTTTAGTTTTGAATTATTAATGGGGATATATAATTTTTTTTATCAGTTATTACAGCAATAAAATAACTTCCAGAAGAAAGATTTGGTACTCTTAATGTCAAAGACCCTGTTATATGCTTCGAAATATTATTATATTTATATACTTCTGTTCCTTCTATATTATATATAATAATACTATTTACTTCTTTGCTCTCTGAAGACCCTATTGTTAAACTATTTTGACTACCAGTTATTAAATTTGGATAAATGTCTAATCCAAAATTTGCTTTTGCTATATTAACACTAGTAGTAGAAGTGAAATCATCACTATAAATAAGCCCAACATTAGTTGAAATATACATTGTATTTCCGACAATGCTTACATTTTCAGTACTTAGATATTGAAGAAATAAGCTTGGAATTTCATCAATAAAATCGGAAAAGATATCAATATATTTTAGTTCATTATTACTGAATTCATATAGACCAACAGCCGAAGAAATATAAATTTTATCATTTTCAATAATAATATTTGTAAAGCTATTAGGTTTTATTAATGATTCATTGTCTGCATAAGATTTTATACCAGGGAATTCAAATTTCTCTAATTCTCCATTTGATTTTTTATATCTAATTAAATAAGTACCTATATTTTTGGTACCAGCATCAGTATATTTCTTCAAAATATAAACAAAATTCTTATCCACTACTAAATGACTCAAAATTATGTTTGAATCAAAATCTAATGTATTGTAAATATCTATTTCTTCTTTTATATCGCCGTTTTCATATCTAATCAAATTTGAAGAGGAAATCCAGAGTGAGTTATCATCAGCAGCTATATCATAGAATCTTTCTCCAGTATTTGCAACTTTAGAATATTCTAATTTAATTTTTTCATCTTCAATAGAAATTAATTCATTATATTTCGCATCTAGTACAATGGTTATTACCCCACTAGAATTAGTATCAATAAATTTCACGTCTTGAGCTTCAGACAGGCAATATAAACTATTATTATAAGTAACAATTTTTTTAGTGATCCTCATAAACTTATTATTCTGTTGATTATACTTATCATCTAGTTTTAATATTTTCCAGTTGTAATTATCATCCAGTTTCAATATTGTATTTTTTCCTGATGCTAAGTAAATATTATTTTCATATGAATACATATGTGATTGATAATCTATTTTTTGCTCAATCTCTGGAGTAGATATATTATTGAAATGATTATTTTTGAATTCTACTATAGTGAAACTTTTACCTTTGCTGTCCATTAATTTCATAATTGGTTGACTACCTAAGTTAGAAGTTTCTTTAAACCAATTGTTATCAATGTCGGCTCTTGGTATAAACTTCCAGGTAAAAGAAAAAAGCTGTAGTGTTGTTATACATATTGCTGAGAGAACAACAAATATTATGGTAATATTTTTTAACATAAATCCTCCAATTATTAAATTAAATGTTATCCGTTTTAATATAGACATTTGATTTAATAAATTAGTTACATTTTGATATGATTTTTTAAGTTATTTATTCAACTTTACTATTCATTTCAACTTATCTCAGCAAAGTTACTCCAATTTTTAAATTTAATATAGAAAGTTTTACTTAGTTAATCCAATTCATGATATTTATTAACATTAAGAATTTTAACATTTTTAACTTAAGCACTTTTTTTAGATCCTTCACTGCGTTCAGGATAGACATGCTTTGTTAATAAGCAGCTGGTGCATTAGTATCATCATCATCGAAGTAGATGTTGATATCACGAACATCATCG
>JBFHKR010000056.1:0-15813 GCA_041595255.1 Chlorobiota bacterium | reverse complement strand
TATCTTATTAACTGTAATACCTTTGTACCCAACTCTTACGTCTGTATTTACTGGTAATAACTCTTCTCCAGAATTATTCAATGTTACGTAGCTACCGTAACCGTATCTATATTCCCATGTATTTGCAGTTAATAATTCCCCTATTGAGTTTCTTAAATCTGCGCTTACATCTACAGTGTTAAATGTGAATATAGGATTCGTTTTAACGTTTTGAATTTTTGCTACTTCAGCCCCCTTGTACTTAACTTTCACTTGTGTATTTGTAGGGTTACCTTCAATAAATGTCCAATAACCATTTCCAGAGTTATCGATTCCTAAGTTTGTGTAATTTGCATAGCCATATCTATATTCAAAATCACCCCCAGCTAAGCCAGAGTTTTGACTGTTTTTCAACTGAACAAATATAAGAGCCTGATTCATACTACAGCCACTTATCTGTATAGGCATTTGTTTAGCTATTGTATTTCCGTTGTAGAATCTAAAATTATATGTACCTGGGAATAAGTATGTATTGTCTCCTATTGTCATATAACTACTATAATAGTGATTATACTTAACAGTACCTGGGTAGTTTAATGTTACTCTCGTTGGATTAAATTCGAAAGTAGTTACTGGACCTGATATAGCTACTGTTTGTGTTTGAAAAGAATTGTGAATTGTTGCTTTGAATTTGTAAGTACCTGGGAATAGCTCAATCGAAGCTATGCCTGAAGCGTTTGTAGAGTTAGGATTTAAATCCATATAGCTACTGTAATAGTGATTATATTCAACTGCTACACCTGCTACACCAGTATTTAATTCACAATCTTTTACGTGTGCTTCTGCTAATGCCGTTTGGAAGTCAACTGAAGCAGTTACACCAGAAGATGGGATTTCAAACATTTTTGTTTGAGTAGAATAATGCTTAGTCGCTTTAAATTTATATTCACCTGGGAATAGTTCAATTGAAGCATTACCATTTGCGTCTGTTGTACTTGGTGATAAGCCCATATAGCTGCTATAGTAGTGGTTGTACTCTGTTTTAATTCCTTCAAATGGATTACCATTATGATCCATAACATGTGTCACGAATGTTGATGTTTGGAAATTAACTACTGCAGATGTACCTGGAGTTGTGATTTCTAAATACTTATATTGAGTTGAGAAATCTTTCGTTGCTTTGAATTTGTACTCACCTGGGAAAAGCTCAATTGAAGCATTACCGTTTGCATCTGTTGTACTTGGAGACATACCCATATAGCTGCTATAGTAGTGATTATATTCTGTTTTGACTCCTTCAAATGGGCTACCATCAGTATGTTTTACGTGTGTAACGAATTCTGATGTTTGGAAAGTTATAGTATTTGGACCACTAATAATATACTGAGTAGAGAAATCTTTCGTTGCTTTATACTTTTGTACACCATTTGGTTGATCTGTTGTAAATAGAATACCATTTGCATCAGTAGTACCTATATTAGTATAACTACTATAATAGTGATTACGAGCAATAGTTATATTTGGCAATGGTGTACCATCATGTTTAACAGTTTTGAATATATTTACATTACCATCCATAGAACAGCCAGAAACTTCGAAGTTATTGAACTGTTTATTATCAAATTTAAAAGAATAAACTCCTGGTAAAAAGTGCATTCCTTGTGTATAAGTACCCCAACCATTTTGATAAAACTTAATTGTTCCACCATAAACATAGTTAATCTGAGTTGTAGAGAATGTTACATCTTGACTGTTGCCTGCTATTACGACTCCGTTTCTTTGCTCTGTAGCGAAATTATAAAACATTTTAAACGAATATGTTCCTGGGAGCAACTCTATTGTAGAGTTTGGAGTATTATTACCTGACCAACCATTTTGATAAAATTTTACATTTCCATTAGAAAGTGGATTATCATCACAGTCAACAAGTTTAGGATTAACTGTTACAGTTGTGAATAATACTTCATCTTCTACACCATCTATAACCTCACCATTAATCTGTTGAGTACCATTGTTAAAAAACATTTTAAACGAATATTTGCCCGGTAATAATTCTACAGTTGTACCAGTTGAATTATCGCCTGACCAACCATTTTGGTAGTATTTCACGTTATCACCTACTAACACGTTTCCATCACTGTCTTTTAATGATAGCAAAGTACTTACCGTAGTAAATACAACTTCGTCTTCTGTACCATTTATAACCTCACCATTAATCTGTTGAGTACCATTGTTAAAAAACATTTTAAATGAATATGTACCCGGTAATAATTCTACAGTTGTACCAGTTGAATTATCGCCTGACCAGCCATTTTGGTAATATTTCACGTTATCACCTACTAACACGTTTCCATCACTATCTTTTAATGAAAGCAAAGTAGTAGAAGTTTGGAAACTTACAGGATTGGTAGATGAAGATTCAACTTTCTGTTGAACACCATTATTGAAATACATTTTATATGTAATATTGGTTCCATTTACATCTGCAGTGAATGTACCATCATTATTGTTTGTGGCTGTATGCCAACCATTGCTATCATAATACTTTAATGTAGCACCTGTATTGATGGGATCACCATCCCCATTATTTAGATTTACCGTTATTGGTGTAGCAACGGCATAAGTAGAAATTGCTCCTAAAAGCAAAAATGCTATTAAGAAATTGTGCATGAATTTTTTCATAGTTGCACTCCTCTATTATTGAATAAAAATTATATAACACACATATCTCGAAATTAAGCTTTACAATCAGCTTGTACAATCACATAAAAGTAGTCTTTTTTAAAAATACTGTGTATTTGGTACTTAGTAATTAATTTGTCGGAAATCTTTAGCGAGAAATAATGACAAATCCGATATTTTTATGAATAGTGTATAATTGAAAATTAAAATTTCATAACCATTCTTATCGACTACTATGAGTAATTAACAAAGGACTTACTAATATTAGCATTAGGCTTTGACATAAAAAACATTGATACTCTCATGTAATGAATTTATATATTTTAATTTTCGAACTCTTGTTTAATTTTAATTTAATCTTAAATTTTTAATGTCTCCACTAATTAAAAAACTGCTATCAATAGGAGGTTGCAAAGAGTTTTAATCTGATTTCGAATGCTCATATTTTTAGTTGAAGTAAATAAAAAAAGAGCCGCAAAAAAGCGGCTCTTTGAATAATAAAGTTATAATCTGATAGGATTATTTTATCATCACCGGAGTAGTAACTGTACTACCCACACCTTCTAATTGAATTATATATGCACCAGAAACTGGATTATTTAATATTATATTGTGGTTATTTACCTCATTAATATCAGATTGATAAACTAATCTACCAGTCATATCATAAATAGTAAGCCTATAATAGTTAGCTACATTTTCAATGACAAATTTACCATCCGAAGGATTAGGATAAACATTCACTTTCTCAGAAGTAAAGTCGTATTCATTTGCTAATTTATTAATTGCACTTCCATTCCAAGTAAATAAGTAGTTAGAATTTGAACCTACATTCTGTTCTTTCTCTTTACTTTGACTATTATATGTTGCTTTCACTTTAACTGCTACTGGTAGTAACTCTTCACCTAAGTTGTTCATACTTGAGTAAGATCCCCATCCATATCTATATTGCCAAGAATTAGCATTAAGTAAATTGTTGCTACCATCTTTTAATTCTGCAGTAACTAATACCGTATTGAAGTTATAATTAGGAGCAGTATTAACGTTTTGCTCTTTCTCTACACATGCACCTTTATAGAAGGTTTTAACTTTTACAGCTACTGGTAGTAATTCTTCACCTAAGTTGTTCATACTTGAGTAAGATCCCCATCCATATCTATACTTCCAATCACTTGCTGTTAGTAAATTCCCATAAGAATCTTTAAGCTCAGCTGTTACATTTTTAGTTTGGAATGTATATTGTGAATTAGTATTTACATTTTGTTCTTTTTCTACTGATGCTCCTTTATAGCTTACAGTTACTTTTACAGATACAGGCAGTAATTCTTCACCTAAGTTGTTCATACTTGAATAAGATCCCCATCCATATCTATACTTCCAATCACTTGCTGTTAACGAACCATTTTGAGAATCCATTAATTCGGCAGTTACGTTCTTAGTAGTAAAGTCAAAATGTGAATTTGAGCCTACATTTTGTTCCTTTTCTACTGACGCTCCTTTGTAGCTAACTCTAATTTTAGTACTAACAGGTAGCAATTCTTGACCAGAGTTTGTGAATGCTGAATAACCACCCCAACCATATCTATATTCCCAATTACTCGCCGATAATAAATTACCAACTGAATTTCTCAAATCTGCTGTAACATCAACAGTATTAAATATAAACAAAGGATTTATCTGCACATTTTGTTCTTTTTCTACTGATGCTCCTGCATAGCTGACAGTTACTTTTGTGTTTGTAGGATTGCCATTAACAAAAGTCCATAATCCATTACCAGTTGGATCATTGCCCAAAGAATTATAACTTCCCCAGCCGTAACGGTATTTCCAATTACTATTTGCTAAGCCAGAGTTTTGACTGTTTTTCAACTGAACAAATATAAGAGCTTGATTCATACTACAGCCACTTATCTGTATTGGCATTTGGGTAGCTATTGTATTTCCGTTGTAGAATCTAAAATTATATGTACCAGGGAACATATAAGTATTAGCTGCAATTGTTAGCCAGTGGTTACCATAGTCATTATATTTTACTGTTCCTGGATAGTTTAACGACACTCTAGTTGGGTTAAATTCCACTTGAGTAGTATTACCTACTAAGACAATTGGTTTAGATTGAGATGTATATATATTTTTCCCTCTAAAAGTAAAAGTACCTGGGAAAAGTTCAATTGAAGCTAAACCATCAACTCCTGTAACATTAGGAGTCAAATCTATCCAATGATTGCCGTAATCATTATACTCAAAAGATATTCCAGCAACTCCGATATTTAGTTCGCAATCTTTTGCATAAGCTACTGCTAGAGCAGTTTGGAAGTTAACAACATCTGATGTTCCAGAAGTTGTAATCTCTAAATTTTTAGATTGAACACTATAATTTTTTGTAGCTCTAAATTTGAATTCACCAGGGAATAATTCGATAGATGCATTTCCATTAGCATCAGTATATTGAGGAGATAAATCAATCCAATGGTTTCCATAATCATTATATTCTGTCGCAATACCTACAAATGGACTACCGTCATGTTTTTTCACATTAGCAGTAAATGTAGCTGTTTGAAAAGTAACAGTACCACTCGTACCTGGAGTAGTTAATTCTAATCTTTTCACTTGGACTGAATAGTTCTTTAATGCTCTGAATTTATAATCACCAGCAAATAATTCTATTGATGCATTACCGTTCGCATCAGTTAATTGTGGAGATAAATCAATCCAGTGATTTCCATAATCATTATACTCCGTTGCAATACCTTCAAATGGGCTGCCATCTGTATGTTTAACAGAGGCTTTGTAATTACAAGTTTGGAAATTTAAAGTACTTGGGCCTGATAATATATATTGAGTAGAATAATCTTTAGAAGCACTATATTTCCAAATGCCATTTGGTTGATTTGTTGTAAATAGTACACCATTTGCATCAGTTGTTCCAACTGTCACATAGTGATTTCCATAATCATTTCTCTTGATAACTATGTTCGGTAATGCACTTCCATTTGCTTTTTTAGTATTAAATATATTAACATTGCCATCCATAGAGCAACCTGAGACAGCAAAGTTATAGAATGTTTGATCACCAAATTTGAAAGTATATGAAACTGGTAAGAATTGCATACCTTGTGTATATGTACCCCAATTAGTATTATGATATTTAATTACACCATTATAAACGAAATTAATCTGAGTAGTAGTATATAAGAATTCACCGCTTGCCCCTGAAACAGATTGGTTGTATTTAGTTTGACTAGCATTATTATAATCCATACGTACTGTATATGATACAGGTAGGAGCTCCACTACAGCGTTAGATGAATATGAAGTGGACCAACTTGTGTTGTGAAATTTTACACTGCCTCCTGAAATAAGGTTATCATTACAATCTCTTAAGGCAAGAGTTGTCGTTACTGTTTGGAATAGAATTTTATCAGATTCACCTGATACTGATTGACTATATTTTGTTTGACTTGCATTATTATAATCCATGCGCACTGTATATGATACAGGTAGAAGTTCAACTACATCGTTAGATGAATAAGAAGTGGACCAAGTTGTGTTATGGAATTTTACACTACCACCTGAAATAGGGTTTCCATCACTATCTTCTAGAGCTAATGTCGTTGTTACTGTTTGGAATAAAAATTTATCTGATGCTCCTGATACTGATTGACTATATTTCGTTTGACTTGCATTATTATAATCCATACGTACTGTATATGATACAGGTAGGAGCTCCACAACAGCGTTAGATGAATATGAAGTGGACCAACCTGTATTATGAAAACTTACACTTCCACCTGATATTGGATTTCCATCACTATCTTCTAGTGCAAGAGTCGTAGTTACTGTTTGAAATAATATTTTATCTGATGCTCCTGATACTGATTGACTATATTTCGTTTGACTTGCATTATTATAATCCATTCGTACTGTGTATGATACAGGTAGGAGCTCCACTACAGCGTTAGATGAATATGATGAAGACCAAGAAGTATTATGGAAACTTACATTTCCACCTGATATTGGATTTCCATCACTATCTTCTAGTGCAAGAGTCGTAGTTACTGTCGAAAAAGTTACAGGGTTAGTCGCTGTAGTCAATGTTTTGGTTTGACTAGCATTGTTGTAATCCATTTTATAGACTACATTAGTCCCGACAACATTTGCTGTAAAAGTACCATTATTGTTGTTTATTGCTGTTTGCCATCCGTTGCTATCATGGTATTTTAATACCCCTCCCGAAGTAATGGGATTTCCATCACCTTTTTGTAGATTTACCGTGACGACCGTAGCCGCTGAAGCTAATTCAAAACTTGCTAATAGCAAGAATGAAATAATTAAATAGTGCACGAATTTCTTCATGTTGGCACTCCTTTTGATTAATGATAAAATAAATATTATATAACACACAATTCAAAATAACTGATAGGTGAAATCTACACAATCACACAAAATTGGTATTTTTGATTTATACTTATTTATAGTTACCATTAAGGAGTTTAATTACTTTTTTGTAGCTATTTTACGTTATAAACGAAAGTAGTTAATTGAGTTACTTGGACAACTCAATTAACTACTATTAATTTTTTATAAGCTAATTATATTAGTGATTTATATTAACGATGGGTAATAATTATTAACTAGAAAGCTACTATAAATAAATACAATTCCAACAATAATGAAAATGTATTAATAAATAACATCACTTAATTTTGTTAGTTAATCATCAAGAAATTGGACATTTTTAGTTTATCAATATTTGCTTTTCGTAGGCGACTTTGATTAGTCCGGCAGTGTTTGAGACTTTTAATTTTTGCATCATTCGACGTTTGTGAGTTTCAACAGTGTGGCGGCTTATTAATAGCAAATCAGCTATTTGTTTACTTGTCATTTCCTCTGCAATATACTCTAGTATCTCAACTTCTCTTTTGGTTAAGAATTTTTGTGTATTAGTTAAAGGTATTGCTTCGGCATTATCATGATTAAAGAGTAATTCTAATATATCGTCTGAGATAAATCGTTTACCATTTTTTACAGAATTAATGGCTTTTAAGACTTGCTGATCATCATTCATTTTTGATATATATGCATCTATTCCTAGTTTAGCTACATTCTTTATCTTTGAAATATCTTCTTCAGCTGATATTATAATTATCTTCGTATTGCTATTAATTTCTTTGAATTTCGGAATCAGATGTATTCCTTCCATATCTGGTAAGACAAGGTCAAGTAATACAAAGTCAATATAATTGGACTTGAAGCATTTCAATGCTTCTGAACCATTTTTAACTTTATAAATTTCTCCAACACCTTAAATACTTTCTAACTGCCTTTCTATAAGGCTCGAGAGCATTAGATGATCCTCTATAATCAGATAATTTTGAGACATAATGAATTAACCAATTAGTTTTATTAATAAATTAATAAATGTAGCAAAAATCTATTGTGATTTTACCGTTGAAACAGTCTGTAAATATATGAAGTATGATACTTAAATCAAAGTAATGTTACTTTTTTGTTACTTTGGAGTATTTTTTATAACATTTCTTGTTTGTTGACATTTTTTAATTAATTTATCAATTATTGAGATAAGTTACTGGAGATAATTATGAAATCGAAATCAAGAAGACAATTTCTAAAGAATACTACCCTAGCTAGTCTCGCTTTGGGTACTCTTTCAAGTACTACTAAAGTCGAGGCAAAAGAAAAAGGAAAAACTAATCTAGATTGTCAAATAACTACTTTAGACTACTATGGTGAAGGCCCTTTTTATACCAATAATCCTCCTTTAAAAGAAGATGGAATAATAGCCTCTAAAAGTGAAGAAGGTCAACGAATAAGAATCACAGGTAGAGTCACTATTCTAGATTGTACAGAGATATTATCTGGCACTATTGTCGATGTGTGGCATGCTAATAATGCAGGTCAATATGATAATGTTGGGTATAATCTCAGGGGTAAAATAATAGCAAATGAACAAGGTTTTTATATGTTTGAAACTATTCTACCTGGTAAATATCTGAATGGAAGCCAGTACAGACCTTCGCATATTCATTTCAAGATTACACCTCCCGGATACCCCACATTAATAACCCAGTTATATTTCGAAGGAGATACTAGTATTTCTGGAGATGCGGCCGCTTCTATTACTTCCGGACAATACGACGCTAGTAATCGAATTATTCCACTTAAAGATGGGATCGATGGTGTAAAAGAAGGTACTTGGGACTTAGTAGTTGATGGAGAAGGTACAACTACTGGTATTAATGACTTACACATAAACAAAGGGATTATTTATAACATCAGCCCTAATCCATTTTCTGATATAGTATTAATTAAATATGGTGTATTTAACAGTGCTTATGTAGGTTTATTCGTATATGACGTCGAAGGAAAGCAAGTTGCAATACTAGAAGAAAGTTATTTGACTTCTGAAAAATACGAAGCGACTTGGATACCAGATGTAACTTTACCAAGTGGACACTATTTTGTAGCTATTAAAATCAATGATTTACAGGTACATTACTTAAAAATCATGAAAATATGATAGTGATTTTTTTTTAAAAACTGAGTTACTACTTGAACTATATAATATTATGGACTTAAAGAGACTCTATGCGGATTTTACCCACAAGTATTGCATACTTATGTTATAAAATATTTTTTAAGTTTTGTTTTAATTCATTATACTTGTGATGTAATAATTTTTTTTTTAATTATATTAAATGGGAGTTCATTATGATGAACAAATTTAAAGTATTACTTATTGTTCTTGCAACTGCTGGTATGATGGCTAGTTGCTCGTTAACTTTACCTGTTGCTGCAACAAGTAATCCAGTTGGGTCTAAAGTTGGTACAGCTTCTGGAACTGGTTTCTTAGGCGTATTATTTTTTGGTGCTGATGCAAGTATCCAAACTGCTGCTAAGAATGCAGGTATAACTAAAATCTCAACAGTGGATCTTAAAAGATCTGATATTTTAGGTATCATTACTACTTACGAAACTATCGTGACTGGAGAGTAATCTCTAGAGTAATGATTATATTATAGGGGGCCATAAGTGCCCTCTTTTTTTTTAAAATAATACTAAAATGAAATGATAAAATTCCCTTTTCTTATAATTTTCATTCTTTTAATTTCTTGTGGTTCTGATATTAATGATAATAATTTGTACCTTTTTGGTGACACCTATATTAAATTGGAGGTAGACGAGATTTCAAATGAACTAACTAAAGAAAACACTGACTTATATTTTTCTTATGTAGGTAATTCGGATATACAAGCCCCATTATACAGATATATTACTAATAAAGACTATCAGTTATTTATTGGATTACCTATAAATACTGATTTCGATACGATAAAAGATAAGTTAAAACTAGTGGAAATTAAAGAAGGTACAATAGATAATATTTCAGCTACATTTTTGTACTCTAATTATACAATTGAAAGTGAAAACATAACGAAATTTTTAGTTGACGTTGATAATAACTTAGTACTGATCATTGTAGTGACAAAAGCTGATAAAAAATTAAAAGCTAAAGAGCTTGAAAGCTTACAAAATAGATTCATTAAAGTATAGATTATGAAAACCGACTTAATTAGAAAACTACTTATTATTCTTTTTATAGCTTCTTTGTTTAATTCATGTTCTTTATTTGTAGGCCAAGATAGAATTAAAGAACTGACCCGAACATTTTTTGTGGGCGAGGAAGGGACTCAGTATTTCATTAAACCATTAGAGTTTACTAATGATAATGGAGATGAAATGTATATGGATATTACCTTTCGGTATAAAGACGAAATTAAAGATACTGCTGTGATTAATTTTACTATCCAAACAAGCGACTTAATAAAGAAACTCAATACAGTTACTGTAAGTAGTGATAAGGTAATCTACACAACGAATAATATTTTACTATTATTTGCTGAAAAAGAAGATGAAGAATTCAGATCAAGATTCTCGATAAAAGTTCCAATGAAAGAATTAGATAAACTAATTAAAAATTCAAAATGGGTATTCGAACTTAATCATAATAGTGATATGCTCATATATTATCCGACCACGGGTACCGAAAATGCACTAAAAATCATAAATAATGATTTATTCGTTTTATTCAGATAACTGAATTAAATATAATATCAAGTAGTAAGGGAATATATAGCACTAATACATAACCTATATGTAATAAAAAATCCGAAAATATTGAGAATTAAGTAACTCCAACGTTGGTTTGTTTGTCTATGATTTAGAAGGAAGACAAGTTGCCAAATTAGAAGAAAGATATTTGACATCGGAAAAATACGAAGCAACTTGGCTACCAGAAGCAACTTTACCAAGTGGGCACTATTTTGTAGCAATTAAAATCAATGATTTGCAGGTACATTATCTGAAAATAGTAAAGGAGTAGTCAAGTGGAAAGGATAGTAATAGCAGGTGGAACAGGGTTTATTGGGTTAAGTTTAGCAAACTACTTATCTGAGCTGGGTTATGAACCAATACTAATGGCAAGAAATAAGCCAAAAGGTTTGAAATTTAAATTTATAAAATGGGATGCTCATACTCTTGATGATTGGGTAAATTCATTAGAAGGTGCAAAAGCTATAGTAAACCTTACAGGTAGAACTGTAGATTGTATAAAAACCCCTGAGAATTGTGATGCTATATTGCGTTCACGAGTTGAATCGACTAGAGTTATTGCTAAAGCGCTTGGGCAACTTGGAAATCCACCTAAAGTTTGGGTTCAAATGTCAACAGCCCACATATATGGTGACCCACAAACTATAGTTTGCGACGAAGATTCTGCTGAAGGATATGGACTAGCACCAATAGTTGGTAAAGCTTGGGAAAAAGCTTTGATTGACAATATTCCAGAAGGAATAAGAGAAGTTAGACTCAGAACAAGCTTTGTAATTGGGAAAAATGGTGGAGCACTAGCAACCCTAAAGCAAATTGTAAAAATTGGTTTAGGTGGTAAGGTTGGTGATGGTACTCAAGGGATAAGTTGGCTACATGAAGCTGATATGAATAATATAATTCATGAGGCAATAGTTAATCCTAATTATAGTGGATACTATATAGCAAGCTCTCCGAACCCAGTTTCGAACAACGAATTCATGAGAACTCTACGGAAGACAATGAAAATGCCTATTGGACTAATTGCTCCAAAATTTATGATTCACTTTGGATCTAGATTTGTATTTAAGACTGACCCTGAACTAGTATTATATGGTCGATATGTAGTTCCAAAAAGACTCATAGATCAAGGTTACAAATTCAAATTCCCTGACCTTGATTCTGCATTAATAGACTTAATTTAATAAATACTATGATTAGCAATCAAAATGAAAACTAAATTAATATATAGCATTATAACTCTACTACTCCTCGCATTTAGTGAGTCGAATGCTAGTATTAATAATGATACTCTATTCACTTCACACAACGAAAACACCGAACTAGTCCAACAATTCATAGACAGCTTGGAATCCGTAGATACGGACTATATAGTTCACGTCAAAAAAATTGATAATAGCACAAGTCAGACACTCTATTCCAACTTTATTTTGTGGGCTGATGTAAGTGTGAAGGAAGCAAATAAATATGGAATAAAGGAGTTGGATGAGCTAGAATATGAAAACGGTATCGTATCTATTAACAAAACTGGTTTTTCTAGAAAGTTAAGTTATGGAGAATCTTTATTTAGATTATTAAACACGCATCAGGATACTTTTTTCGAAAAAGACTCTTTTATTACTATACCAATAACACAAAAAAACTATTGTGTAATCAAAGTAGAAATTTGGAATGGAGGAAAAGCTCTTAAGTTAGAGTTCCCTTGTGAATTAGATTTTAACTCAGAATATTATCAAAAACTCTCAGGTTCATTATTATATCCAATATATCTACTAATAGATAGAGAAATAGCCTCATATATTGACATGCAAGACTACTATACAAGAGTGTATGGAGATAGAGAAGAGAACGAATCAGACGATTTGAAAATTCAGATTCGTAATGCAAAAATTAATATGAAATATAATGAGGAATTATTACAAGAAGTAAATAGTTTTATAAATAACAGAAGTAAAAATACAATTAATAAAGAATTTGTTGTTTATACTCCTTTACCAAATTGGGAAAATACAGATAGTTTATTTGTAGATAGTCTATGTAGAAGTGGTGTTGAAGATATAATCGTTGATTACAAACATATGGGATGGTCATGGAATGATTATCCTGATACTACACATAGAGCCGCAGGTTTTTCGACTAATATATTATGGCGTGAAAGTAACAGTGACTTTATTAAAGTGAAATTCTTTAGCAAGCTCTATGAGTCTCCAACTTATTTATTTGAACATGAATTGTTTTCTTTTCTAGATAAGAATAGCGTGATATTAAGTGACTCAGTTCTTAATAATTTTCGTAGATATAAAGAATCGGCCCTATGGAAAAAAGAAGATAGTTTGATGAAAGTTGAAAAAGAGTTAGAGCAGAAAAGAAGAGAATTAGAAATATTAAATGGTGATTTCCCGATAAAAAATGGTGATACAATTATTGTTTATGGAGATATTGTTGAACCTAATATAATTAGTGTCACCACATGTGGAGGAAGTCTTTCTGATACTTATCACTTATTTAATAAAGGGTTTGAAACAATGTATTCAACTTTATGGTTTAGTGATGAGAATTATAAATATCTATTCAAAGAATATACTGGAAGTGGGTTATATACTTTAGAGATAATATTAGATAAAATTATAAATGATTTTTTTGAAGAGAATTCAATTTACTTTGCTGATTGTAAAACTAATAAACTTAACTTTGGAGCAACTAAAAAGTATTGGTTAAATGAAGTAAAGAGGATTGAAAAAGATATAAAAGAATATGATGAATTTAGTACAGATTTGGAAAATGAACTAAAAGAACTTGAATCCGAAAATAATTCAAAATAATCCCGAAATAAAATTGGTATTTTTTTTATGTTAGTATAATCGCAAAACATAAGTAAAGAATAATATGAATCTCCAGAAATTAGACAAACTTCAATCCTTGAGAAGGATAGATCTGAAAAATGAGTACAAAGCTCACCTTTGGAAAAAGAACAAAAGCTATGTCAAGTTTATAGAGACACTTAGTAATCATATCCACGAATATGGTTTAAAATTTATAGTCCTTTGGGAGAATTTGGATTTTTTTCTTGCTGTTAAAGATAAATACGACGATGTTGACGATGCTAAAGACTTCATAGAAAGTTGCTTAGCAGAGTTAGAAGAAGATAAATATAGTCCTTATATTCACTTTCTTTACAAATATTCTGAACTATCAGAAATAATCACAAACGCACTCAAAAAAGATGATTTAGCATCTATCCAATTGACTTGCAGATTTATAGTATTCGCATCTACTTATGACCTGTTATTCGAAGTTGTAGCTAAAGTTTTATCTGGCTATACTTTCGATGTAGCATATTATGAGATAACTAATAAGATTCTACCTGTAGATATATCTGAGTTAGAACAAGCTCACGAGCATTTCTCAGATTATTTCGTATTTGAACAGGAGAAAGAATATAGATTCACTCCTTACAAATTATACACTGCAAATGAATATGTTCTAAACTATGATATATCAGCATTAGTTAACATAGTCTCTGATATTACAGATGCTAATATATTACTTCATGGACTAGTAATACCAAGTAGAGAAGGAAAGATATTCGATGAACCCAGCTCAGAGGAAGTATTTCCAGCAAAATTATATGAGTATGAATCAGAACCTTATATAGAGTACAGAGGTTTAAAAATGGAAATTTCATCAGATGATCTGCAAAAAGAAATTTTTGTGTGTTCTATTTATTTAGATCTAGATGATGGAATCATAAGAACTATATCTCAGAAACATGATATTACTGCCGAGGATGTTGCCCAATCATTAAGATATTTACTAGGGAAACAAGTCTATATACATCCAGCTAGCAAGACTTGGGCGGGCAACCAAATAGAGATCAGCTGGGCAGAAGTAATCTAATTATTATACCATTACTTCATATTTACAAACAAACACAAATAAGAGCAAAAAATGATAGATCAACTCAACAAAATTCTTGGAGAATTTAAACAAATGGAGGCAAGTGATCTGTTTTTACAACTAGGTGGTTTCCTATTTTGGATTATTCTGATTTTCGTTTTGAAAAGTCTAATAACAAGATATGTAAATAAAAATGTGAAGGATAACTCCGCAAGATACCGAACTAAAAAAATAGTACGTTTGTTAAGCTACATACTAATTGGGCTAATTGCTATATTCTCTTTCACTGGTAATATGGAGCAGTTTGGACTCTCACTAGGTTTAATAACAGCAGGTCTAGCTTTCGCATTGCAAGAAGTTATTCTTTCGGTATTTGGGTGGATTATTATTTTTACAACTAATTCATATAGTCCCGGTGATAGAATAGAGATTAACGGAATAAAGGGCGATGTAATAGACATAGGTGTTACCAAAACTACACTTATGGAAATAGGTGAATGGGTTAAAAGTGATAATTATAATGGTCGAATAGTGCAAATAAGTAATAGCTTTATTTTCAAAGGGCCAGTACGGAATTACTCAACTGACTTTCCGTTCGTTTGGGACGAAATAGTATTACCAATTACATTTGATTCTGATTTGGAAATGGTTAACCAGATTGTAAAAAAAGCTTCAGATGAATATCTTGTCGAATATTCGCAGTTTGCAAAAGAAAACTGGGAAATTATGGTAAAGAAATATTTGATAGAGAATGCTAACGTGGAACCAAATTTACAATTTGTTTTAAATGATAATTGGGTTGAGTTTACTCTCCGCTTCGTAGTTGATTATAAGAAAAGAGGGGCCACTAAACACAAACTATTCAATTCTATTTATAATTCTGTTATGAATAGTGGTGGCAAAGTCTCTTTTGCTTCTGCTACTTTCGAGTTAGTAGGGATGCCAGAGTTAAAAGTAAAACTAGAAAAGCCAAATGAGTAGAGTTAAATAATATTATTTTTTAAATAAGTAAATTGAAAAGCTAAATAAGTTTAGGCTATCGTTTTGATTTAAAACCGAAATGAAAAACTTAGTAGTTGATAATTAACTACATTTGTTTGAGGTAGTATACTCACTCTATTAAGG
>JBFHKR010000055.1:0-16039 GCA_041595255.1 Chlorobiota bacterium | reverse complement strand
GCCAACATAGCCCGGAGGTGAACCTACCAAACGAGATACAGAGAATTTCTCCATATACTCACTCATATCAATACGAATGATAGCATCTTCCGTATCGAACATAGCCTTTGATAGCGATTTAGCAAGCTCCGTTTTACCAACACCAGTTGGGCCTAAGAACATAAATGAACCGATAGGTCGTTTAGGATCTTTAAGTCCAGCTCTAGCTCGTCTAATAGCTTTAGCTAAGTGTTCAATAGCTTGTTCCTGTCCTACTACAGCACCTTTTAGTTCATCAGCTAATGAAAGAAGTTTTAGTGATTCTGATTCGGCTACTCTAGACACTGGTACACCAGTCATCATAGATACAACATCCGAAATGTCAGATTCCGTAACTGGAAATACAAGTTTATCCGATTGTTTTTCCCATTCTTCTTTGGCAGTTATTAGCTCTTGCTGTTTATTTTTCTCCAAATCACGTAATCTAGCAGCTTCTTCGAAATTTTGCTTTTTGACTACAACGTTCTTCTCTTCGTTAATCTTCTTAATCTCTTTTTCAAGATTGATCACACTAATAGGAACGTCAATATTCTCCAGATGCACTTTCGCACCAGCTTCGTCTATTATATCTATAGCTTTGTCAGGGAAATTTCTTTCCGAGATATATCTATCAGCTAAGCGGACAGCAGTTTGTATAGCATCATCTGTATATATAACATGGTGATGCTTTTCATAAGCATCTTTTATTTTTTCAATTATTTTAAGAGTTTCTAGTGCAGAAGGTGGCTCAACCAATATTTTCTGGAATCTACGCTCTAATGCACCATCTTTCTCTATGTTTTCTCTGTACTCATCTAATGTAGTAGCACCTATACACTGTATGTCTCCCCTAGCTAATGCTGGTTTGAACATATTCGATGCGTCAAGCGAGCCAGAAGCACCGCCAGCACCTACGATAGTGTGTATCTCATCAATGAATAGTATAACGTCATCAGCTTTTTCTAATTCATTGATAACAGCCTTCATTCTCTCTTCGAACTGGCCACGGTACTTTGTACCAGCTACTAACGAAGCAATATCTAATGTGATAATACGCTTTTCGTACAATGCTCGAGATACTTTCTTCTGTACAATACGCAAGGCAAGACCTTCAACAATAGCTGTTTTACCTACACCTGGCTCACCAATAAGAACAGGGTTGTTCTTCTTTCTACGGGAAAGTACTTGAGACAGTCTTTCTATTTCTTTTTGTCTCCCAATTACTGGATCTAGCTTCTTTTCAGCCGCCATTTTAGTCAAATCACGACCAAAATTATCCAACACAGGAGTTTTAACTCTTTCTTTCTGTTTAGATTGAGTTGTTTTTTCAGCTTTACGTGGTATGTACGAAGATTCGCTACTATCAGAGGGTTTTTCACCTTTGATAATACTATCTAATTCATTTCTTACCAAATCGTAATTTACATTGAATTGCTCTAATATTTGAGCTGCTATATTTTCTTCATCTCTTAGTAAAGAAAGTAGTAAATGTTCAGTTCCAATCTTTTGAGATTTGTATAGTTTAGCTTCTAGATATGTGATTTTTAGAACTTTTTCTGCTTGCTTAGTCAGCGGTATATTCCCCGAAGTAATAGTCGAGCCACTAGGCCTGACAGTCTCTTCTATACCTTTTTTAAGCTTATACAAATCCACATCCAAATTCCTAAGGACTTTGACTGCGATTCCTTCGCCATCTCTGATTATTCCTAGCAGAAGGTGTTCGGTACCGATGTAGTCATGGCCTAGACGGAGGGCTTCCTCTCTACTTAGCTTGATTACGTCGTTGACCCTACTTGAAAAATTTCCTTCCATTTTATTTCACCTTATTGGTTTTTCTCTTTTATATATAGACCTTTTTTCTAGGAAACAGTTACAAAATTATGCAATATTTTTTCCTTAGGTAGTTATATAGACGAGTATTTATTTCTATTATTTGCTGCAATAAATGTAATATAAAATTACAATTTAACCTTTTCAAGTTTTAGAATAAAAAAACGTTGATTAGTTTTCAACAACAATACTTTTTAAAAGGCAACAAATACGCTAAATTACATATTATACCTAATCATATTACGAGAAAAACATGTTTGATGTTCAAAAAGAAGAGTTAAGAAAGTTAAAAGAAAAAGTAGAACAGCTTAGGAGGTATCTTTGACGTAGAGGTCAAAGAGAAGGAACTAAAGGAGTTAAAGGACATGTCGGAGTCACCTGGTTTTTGGGATGATTCGAATAATGCTAAGCGTGTAATGAAACAGCTATCTGATAGAAAGAACTGGATAGATACTTATTATGCCGCTATTAGTACAGTAGATGATACAGAAGCTATGGTAAGTCTTGCTGATGAGCTATCTGACCAAAGTTTGTCAGATGATATAGATAAAGAGCTCAACAAAGCAATTAAGACTGTTAATGAACTAGAAGTTATTAATATGCTTTCGGGTAATGATGACCAAAGCAATGCTATACTTACAGTTAACGCGGGTGCAGGTGGTACTGAGGCCTGCGATTGGGCCGACATGTTGCTTAGAATGTATTTGCGATGGGCAGAAAGAAAAGGATTTACTACAAGATTGCTCGATGAGCAAGAAGGTGAAGTAGCCGGTCTGAAATCTGCCACAATTCAAATTGAAGGTAATTATGCTTATGGTTATTTAAAAGCAGAAAACGGTGTTCATAGATTAGTCCGAATCTCCCCTTTCGATTCCAATGCTAGAAGACATACATCATTTGCTAGTGTGTACATATACCCCGAAGTAGAAGATGATGTGGAAATAGAAATCAACCCTGCCGATGTAGAGTTAGACACGTTTAGAGCTGGTGGAAAAGGTGGACAAAACGTCAATAAAGTCGAAACCGCAGTTCGTCTAAGACATAAGCCATCAGGCATAGTAGTAGCTTGTCAGAAGGAACGATCACAATTAGCAAACAGAGAGCTAGCTATGAAAATGCTAAAATCTGCACTTTACAAAAAGAAAATGGAAGAAGAAGAAGCAGAAAAAGCGAAAATAGAAGGAGCTAAGAAAAAGATAGAATGGGGTAGCCAAATCCGCTCTTATGTGTTCCAACCATATACTATGGTAAATGACGCAAGAGTAGAATATAAAACTTCAGATATTACATCTGTAATGGATGGTGATTTAGATGAATTAATAAAAGCAGTATTATTAAGCGGGGAAGTATAAAGTGAAAAAAGCAATTCTATTAGTAATTAGTTTAATATTATTATTCAGTTGTAGCGAAAATATAGACCAATCTTTCAGTGCATCAGGTGATAATCCTATGTGGAGTTTATCTATCTCTAAAGAAAAAGATGTTAGATTTTCAATGAAAGGAATGGATAAAGAGATAGTATATAATATGGGTGATGAGAAATATACTGAAACTCTACACAAACATCAGGACGGTGATATCCTATTGGAGTTTAACATATTAGAAAGAGAATGCCACAACTATATAAAAGAAAAAACCGAAACATTTCAAGTAATAATTCGAGTAAATGGAGAAAAATTTCTTGGATGCGGCCAATTCCGGGACTAAAAAACTTCACTTTTTTTGAGACGTTTTAAGGTTTCATGTGTCTATATAAATAATAGATGTACAAAAGTCGGAAAAGTATGAAATTTTCTATACTAATTTTATTTTACATACTTCCTATCTCCCTGCTAAGTCAATCGGTAGTAATAACGAAGATTGAAACTGATGCATACCCTACATTAAATTGTGAATATATGGTTCTAGATGAATCAGGTAGAAAAATTGCCCCTGACAAAAGTGAAATGAGCCTAACTGAAAACGGTATATTACAAACTATTAATAATTTAAGTTGCGAAAAGAATAAAAATCCAGAACCTATTTCATTGGTATTAACATTAGATAACTCTATTTCAATGAAAGATACTCTTTCGAATGGGAAATCTAAATTAGAGGTTACTAAAAATGCAGCGATAAAATTTGTGGATCTATTACATCCTAATACGGAGATAGCCTTAACACACTTTGGCTCTGATACCTATAGAGATATGAGTTTCACATTGGATAGGAACATAGTAAAACAAGCAATTAATGCATTACTACCTGATGGTGGAGGTACTGATATAAATAAAGCTTTGACTCATTCAGACGGCTCTATTGCATCAACAATAGGTGCGAATTATAAGAAAATAATAGTATTTATGACAGATGGTATGACTGGTAATCTTAACAAACAGGAATTAGTTAAACCATTTCTAGATAGCAATATAACTTTATATACTGTCTCTATTTACACTAGTATGGATAAAGAGTTAAAAGAAATATCAAATTTGACAGGTGGTTTAGCATTCGACAATCTTCAGGGTGAAGATAAAATAACCTCCGTATTTCAAACATTAGCTAATCTTATCTCAGGTTTAGAAGTATGTAAGTTAAATTATATTTCGGAGAATTGCGGTAGAGATCGAGATATAGATCTAATCTATAAAGATATTTACTCAGACAGTGCTAGATTCACACTTTCGAAGGCACAACTTATCGAATATAAAACTAACCCAACAAGTATTAACTTTTATAAAGGAAATAAACAAATATACTATAGCAATATAGTCTCAAAAAAAGATACACTTGTCATATCCGATATTTATTCACTTTACTCTGGATTTGAGATTATAGAACCAGCTAAAACTGATTTCCCAATCAAACTAGCTTCTGGAGAAAGAATTAGAATTAAAATTGAAAATCCGAATAATGAAAATGAAATAAGTGACGTAATACGTGTAAAATCAAATTCCTGCGAAGATCAGGATATTGAAGTGAGATATATTCCTAGAGAGAACAACCTTACCGTTTTGACTCCAAATGGCGGTGAGACTTATTATGTAGGGAATGCTATAAATCTCGAATGGAAATACGATTCAGAATTTTATAATTTCAATATAGAATATTCTACAAATGCTGGTTTTAGTTGGAATAAAATAGCTGAAAGATATAATTCTTTGGATTTCCCATGGGAGGAAATACCTGAGACACCAACCGAAGAGGCTTTACTAAAAGTTTACGATGTTAATTCCATTCAAAATAGAATAGCTACACATAGTCTTGGTTTAATAGATTCTACACCACAATCGAACATAAAAAGAATTGTTAAATATAGTAATAATAAATATTTAGTATTAACATCATTTCGTGAAAAGTTCGTATATAAAGATTTAACATTAGACACAATAGGTCAACCAAGTAAGTATAGCAATATTCTAAGAGTCGCATTACTAAAGTTAGATGAAGACTTGAATGTTGAATCACATAAAGTATTCGTAACAGAAGAAACAAATTTTCATTTGACAAGCATCAATAATGATATTTACTTACTATTGAGTAATCCCTACTCTTTAGCATATGACACACTAGACTATAGTAAAGATGTAAATAAATATAATGTAGGTTTGATACTTAAAATAAATCCAGATTTGAGTCTAAGTTCTTACAAAAAAATCTATAATGAATCCCAATTAGTAAGTGGAGTTAATTATTATCTTTCCTTCAAATCATCACAAAATAAACTACATTTATATGGTAATGCTAATAGGAGTTTGGAGTACAATGACAGTAAGATTATAGATGCCCCCGGCTCGTCACGAATAAATTATCTTGCACGATTCGATAATGAATTGAATTTTGAAAGAATCAATTATTGGGATTTCGAATATGATAGTTTAAATTTCGATTTAAATGGAATGCAACCAACTACTGACGATAAAATATTGCTTTGGGGAACGGGTTCAGGAGCAGGACATTTAAATTTGGATACTAATTATAGTAGATTTTTAGTTGTTGAAAACGATTATAATAATCCAGATTTAGAATTAAAAAATTACCTTTCATTTAAAAAACGAGTAGATTTTATACCATTAGACTATAGATATTATAAGGATATAAATTACTTTTCACTGCAAACAAATAAAACAACCTATTATGATAATGAATCAAAGACTATTGGTGATGAAGACCCATTCGTTAGATTAATAGCTATAAATGACAATAATGAATTGTTATGGGAAAATCAATTTGATAAATATGCTACAGGTAAGAACATTGACATATTTGAAAATAACTCAATATTATTGGGTGGTAGAACCAACGAGACAATTATACTGGGAAGTGATACAATACCTCGAAACCAAAACACTATTTTTGTATCATCGATGAATCTATATAATGGGAATCTAAATTGGACGAAGTATATTGGAGAGCCCGTATACACTGGCAACTTAATTACTTTAAATAATAAAATAGCATTAACTGGTAATATTAATAAGAATATAGACTTCGGCCGAAATCACTATAGCGATATAGAGTTGAATTCGAATTATGTAAAAGATTTTATATGGTCATTAGAATATAACACGATAAACTCAGATGTTTCTGATTCATTATGGTCAATTAAAAAAGCATCATTCGAATATTTAGATACAATAGATTTTGGAAAAGTTTACATTGGCAGTAGAAAAGATAGTCTTATTAATGAATTTATAAATAGAATATTACCTGGAGATGTAGTAATAAATAGAATAACTATAGAGGATTCGAGATATACAACTAATTTTGTCGGCCCAATTAATCTACAAGACCAATTAGATATTAAGATTCAATTTAATTCTGATGTAGCTGGTAAAAACATATCTAGAGGTATAATAGAGACTTCACAAGGCAAATTTTATTTTTATGTTTTATCAGAAGAGATAGGTGATAATTCTACTTTTCTTTGGTCATTCAAAGAGATTGATATAGATTTTGGCGATTTGGATATATCACAATCTAAAATAGAATCAGACTGGGTAGTTAGAAATAAGAACGAAGCAGTTATTGGGATAGACAGTATTGTAATTATAAATGATACAAACAATGAATATAGTTTTAATGTAACATCTTCACCTACTCATGTATTCGCACTTGATACACTCATTTCTGAGTTTGCATTTACTCCTCGAGTTGCGGGGCCAAGTAGTGCCGAGGTTCATTACTATCTAGATATAAGAAGAGAACCCGTTATAGCGAAATTAAAAGGTAACGGAATTAGTAAGGATTCCGTTCGATTATCAGTTTCTATAGATACTATAAATGCATTTCCAGGTAATTTGACTTTGATACCAATTAGGATTAACCTCAATGACAATCCTAATTCTTTAGATTTATATAGAACTGAAATTGATCTAGAGTATAATGCTACTTTGCTCTTGCCTTTTCGATTAGAAGATGAAGGTACTGTAAGTAATAAGATTAGAAAAATAACATTATCATTAAGCTACGAAGAGATGCAAAGTGGAATAATCGAGAAGCGTTTTCTACCAACAATAGGAAATGCTATTAACACTGTATTAGATATAGTAGATGTTAGAATATTCAATAGCAAAAATGAGGAAATCACTCAAAATAATATACTCGTTGAAGACGGTCTTTTTACTCTTGATGGTGTATGCCTTACCGATGGTCAATACAGATTATATGAAGAAAGTGCTCCAAATAGTATAGAAATTATAAAGGAAAATGGAGTTTTTTTTGTAGATTATAACTTGGTAGAAGATGGATTTACGAACTTGTCACTTTATGATATCAATGGCAAATTAGTAACTACTTTAACAGCAAATGATTTGAGGAAAGGAGAACATAGAACTGAAATTTTTACAGAAAATATTGCAAACGGAAATTATATCATCAGGTTGGAAACTCCATCTGATATCATTACAAAAATATTCACTATTACTAAATAGATTGAAAAGCACATTCACAATATTAATTATTTTAATAAGTTCATTAGGGCTTATTTCTAAAGAAGAAGCGAAAGAGCATTCAGTTTATGTTGGGACTAACTTAGGATTGAATCTGCAGAGTTCGAATTTTGATAATCTGGGCAACGCAAATACTTGTTGTCCTGGGTTCACTTCTGGATTTGGAACTGGATTAAACTTTGGAGCAGGGTATAATTACCTATTCGGTGAAACCTCTTGGCTATTTTTAGGTTTAGATTACACCAATATGAATTCGGATTTTATTGTGACTGAATCGGAACAAATCAACCTAATAGGAACAAATAAGAAAGACGCTACAATAGAACAAAAAGTAGTATCGGAGCTTAACTCCTTAGGGTTTACATTTGGTGCAATTTACGAATTATTCGATTCGTTTGATGCATCTTTGGGTTACAGAATAGGCTTACCTAATGACATAAGTTATCGTCAAACTGAAATTTTGATTTCTCCGAATGACGGATTATTTCAAGAGACTAATAGTAGAACTAGGACAGATGTTAATGGAATAATACCTAATAGTATTTACCATAGTTTGATGGCAAAATTTGCTTATAGATTATATACTAATAACGATAAAACAACATATTTAAATCCAAATGTTAGTTTTAATATTGGACTTAATTCAATTAATGACGAAATGAATCTTACTCCGAATAGTATCAATTTCGGTATAGATTGGGCTTATAGTTTTAGTGGTTCATCTACAGAGGTAATAAATGTTCAGAAAAATACTGATGTAGAAAAGATTGATACTAATTCTACAACTGCATTTGTAAAAAGTCAAGATATAAAGAAAATAGAAACTCCAAAAGTTATAATAAGACCAATAAGTATTGATAAAAACAATAACAGACAAGATATAAATGAGATTGTAATAGATGAAGTTAAATCTATTAGAATGGTTCCTCTTCTGAACTATATATTTTTTGAAAGGGATTCGTCAAACCTACCGATAAGGTATAGTGTCTTCAACAAAAAAGAGTCGTATAAATTCAGTTCAAACAATCTATTCGAAACGAATACTATTGATTTGTATCATCATATTCTTAATATAATTGGAGAGAGAATGATGGCAAATCCTAAGTCAAAATTAAGCATAGTTGGGACTAAATCAGAAAAAGAAGTTGGCGAATTAGCTAAGGTATTACCAATAGAGAGAGCTAAAACTGTCAGGGACTATTTAGTAAATACTTGGGGCATTTCTGAGAAAAGATTATTGATTTCCTCAACTGATAAACCAACTGTACCATCTACTAGCTCCGAAACGGAATCAATAGAAGAAAATCAAAGAGTTGAGCTCTATTCTGTAGACGAAGATTTATTAGCACCATTACTACTAAAAGATACTTTATATACCCCAATTACTAGAGAAATTGACTTTTACACAGTTATAGACACAAATGTAAAAGAATTCTCTTGGAATTTTAAAGTATTCAATGATGAATACTCACCATATTTCGAAGAAAGTGGAAGGTTAGTTCCTCCTTTGAAAACTCAATTTTTGATTAACGAAGAGATAGCTAACAAAATAAAAGATAAAAGAGAAATAACTTATAGATTTGATCTTATTAGGGCTACTGAAGAAAGAGAGAATGTTACCGGACGAATCAATATATCTATTAATTCACTAGAACAAAAAGAAAGAGAAAAAGCTAATGATATCAGAATAGATAATTATAGTTTAATCCTGTTCGATTTTGATAAATATGAACTTAGTAAAAAGAACTCAGAAATATTAGATGTTATAAAATCCAATATAACTAATAATACAAGATTGCTTATTTCAGGATATACCGATAAAATTGGAGATTCAGAGTATAACAAATCACTTTCGAAGAAAAGAACAGAATCTGTCGCTTCGGAGTTCCCTAATAACCCGAAAGAATTATTCCCTTACGGAGAATCTATAATATTATATAACAATAATTTACCAGAAGGACGTTTCTATTCAAGAACTGTAACTTTAAAAGCAATAACACCGATTAAAAAATAAATGCCAAATACTAAAACTTGGGTAACGCAAGTCCCACAAAACATAGACATGGTTTGGGACTTTTTCTCTAGACCAGAAAATCTGAATGAAATTACTCCAGATGACATGAAATTCCAATTCCTGACTGATACTAAGGGAAAGATGATGTATGAAGGTATGATAATCAGATACAAGGTCTCCCCTCTTCCTCTTATGAAGTTCAATTGGGTCACAGAGATTACTAAAATCCGAGAAAAGGAATACTTTATAGACGAACAGCGTATAGGCCCCTATAAGCTTTGGCACCACGAGCATCACTTCCGCAAAATAGATGAAAATAATACTGAAATGAGAGATATACTAACTTACGATGTCGGAAAAGGTATATTCGGACCAATATTAGATAAGCTATTTATTGGGAAGAAAGTTGATAGTATATTCGATTTTAGAGAAAAAATAATTACTAATTTCTTTAAAAAAGAAATTCTCTAATTTTACTAGAAAGCAAATCTATATCAATTTTTTCTATTGGGTGAGCTGTGTTTTCGAATTCTAAATATTCAGAGTTTTTGATCTTACTGACAATTGCAGGAGTTTCATTAGGAGTAACCATATTATCTTTATCTCCCCTAGTAAGTAAAACGGGAATATCAATTTTCGATAATGCATTATCCGACAAAGGAGTCGATTTTGCAATCTCTAGCATTAGGTCTTTGTGCTTGTTTAGTAGGTTTTTCCAATTATCCTCCCCGTGCATAGATATCAACATATCAGCGTAATGAGGAACTTTCTTCAAAATTATCTCGGGATCGAACATTTTCTGTTCTTTAATCGCAGTTTCGTAGTCCCATTTCAGCTTGGTGTTCAGAGTCATTATCTTACTGAATATATTTGTTTGAGATTGCAGAGTTAGAGCCACAAAGCCACCCATACTAAACCCGAACACCAGTGGCTTTTGTAGATTATTCTTTATTATATAATTACGTACATAATTAACGAAACTATACATAGAAAGCTCATCTGCCTGATAAGCAAGTTCCCCATGAGCAGGCAAATCAAAAGTATGAATATTATACTCACTTTCTAACTTACCAATAAGTGGTACAAATTGACTTTTAGTACCTAAAGCCCCATGTAATAGGATTATATCTTTCTTACTGGGCATTTTTTATCACGTCTCTTGCGATTACTATGTGTTGTATCTCTGAAGTACCTTCATAAATCTCTGTAATCTTAGCGTCGCGCATTATTCTTTCTACCAAATACTCACGAACATAACCATAGCCACCGTGTATCTGAACAGCTTCACGTGCTATATCATTTGCTATAGTAGAAGCGAAAAGCTTAGCTTCTGAAGATTCTCTTCCTACATCCTGTCCTAAATCATCTAGATAAGCTGCTTTTTGAACTAAAAGTTCAGCAGCAGAAATTTTCATTGACATTTGTGCTAATTTGATTTGAATAGCTTGATGTTGATTAATTGGAACTCCCATAGTGTGTCTTTCAGCAGAATACTTCACTGATAAATCGAAGGCAGCTTTTGCTAATCCTAATGCTTGAGAAGCGATACCTATACGTCCGCCTGCTAGTCCTTGCATAGCAAGGTAGAATCCTTCACCAACATTACCGACTACATTTTCTTTTGGCACTTTTACATTATTGAATGCGAGCGAAACTGTATCGCTACTTCGTAAGCCCATTTTATCTTCTTTTAGCCCAATGCTAACACCTTCCGATTTAGCGTCCATCACAAAGGCTGTTATACCCTTGTGCTTCAACTCTGGGTTAGTCTGTGCAAACACAAGGAATACACCAGCTTTGCTTCCAGTTGTAATCCAGTTTTTAGAGCCATTAATCACATAGTGATCTCCTTGGTCGATAGCCATAGTAGTGATACCACGAGCATCGGAGCCAACCTCTGGCTCAGATAGACAATAAGCACCTAGCATCTCTCCCCTAGCTAATGGCTTTAGGAATCTTTCTTTGATTGAATCAGATGCAGACTTTACAAGCACTGAATTTACTAGTTTTTGAACAGATACAATAACTGAGACACTTGCATCAACTTTAGCAAACTCTTCTATTACAATACATTGGCTTACATTATCTAGACCACTACCATCCCACTCTTCGGGTACGTTCATTCCTAAGAATCCAAGTTCGCCAACTTGTTTGATTATCTCAGTTGGAAATTCAGCATTCTTATCTCTGTCGGAAGCTCCTGGTGCAATTACATCATTAGCAAATGAGCGAGCTGTATCTTTTATCGTTTCTTGTAATTCATTTAATTCGAAAGATAGCATTGTAAACCCTGTGTTTTTCAGTTATATTTGTATTATTAAACTTTTTATTAATTTTTATCGTATTAGTCATTAGTCGATATTGAAAATAACAAATAGAATTGAATATGAGAAAAGTAATACCATTTATTATTGCATTATGTATAACATCTGTGGCATTTAGTCAACCTAAATTTGAATTTGTGGGCGACCCCGTAAAGGATTGGGGTAAAGTAATGCAAAGTGATGGCCCCCTTAAAACTACTATAAAAATAAAAAATACCGGTGATAAACTTTTAGAAATTTATGGAGTTAAACCCGGTTGTGGTTGTACTACAGCTCCAATAGATAAAAAATTATTAGGGCCAGGAGATATTGCAACAGTAAAAGTAGAATTGAAAATTGATAAAGATAACGGACCTATTACTAAAGGCATTGAGTTCACTACCAATGACCCAAAGAATGACAGAATTGATTATTTGCTGAAAGCAAATGTAAAAGTTCCAATAGAACTATTCCCCAAATTTATGAATATGGGAGCTGTTAACCCGAATATCGAAATGACTTCGAAAATAGTATTATCTAATCATACAAATAGTAATATAACAATCACGAATGTGTCTATTTCTGATTCCAAACTAAAAACAAATATTAAAAAAGGGTTTGTACTTAAAGCTGGCTCTCACAATTCAGTTGAAGGAATTTTGAAGACTTCCAATGAGGGAGTTTATGATGCGAAAATAGTTTTTACTACAAATAATAAGAAACATCCAATTATCGAAATACCGGTAAGAGGTGTTGTAGGAAAGCCTGAATAAACAGGACTAATCCAAAACATAAATAAACGAAAAGAGATGTTCATTAAACGTCTCTTTTTTTTATTTAATATTCCAAAAAGAAGTATCAATTCTACTTTCGAGCAAAGATTCGACCGAATCATCTAGAGTGTGGTACAAGTCATAACCTAAAATTGATTCTAGTGAATCAGTACTAATAACAAAGTTCTTTAGATCGTCTTCTTTAGTGTATTGATATAAATAAAAACTTATCATCGATTGTTTCTTTTTACTATAGAGAAGTATAGATTTGTAATAATAATCTGGTATTGCTATTTTACTTTTTCCAAGTCTAGTTAGTTCAGCATTAAGTATTGCTCCCGTAACAACATAGAGTGAGTCGTAATCACATGCCCAATCTCTCACTTGTTTTTCTAGTTTTTTCCATATTCCTCTGTTAAATCCTGGGATTTGAGGAGAAACATTGGACATCAAGAAGCTATCGTGCATAGACAATGAGTCTGATAAATTATCAGCAGCAGGGATAAGATGTCCTTTATCATAACCTGAAGCATAGTAATCGTCTGTGTTAGGACTATATTTACCAAGTATTTGATCTTCCTTAAAATAATTTGATCTTTCTATTTCACCACTAGTCTCTTTACAATCTAGTCTGTACGCTACCCAATAAGCATGTTTGTATTTCTTAGAAAAACCAATAGTAAATCCATGCTTTTTAAGTATTGTAACATCTTCTAAATAGCTAGGAATTTCTAATGAATTGAAATGTTTATATTCCAACTGAGTTGATTCTTCATTAATGGCAGGTTTATTAAAGTACCAAGCTAATAAAAACAGAAAAGTAATGATTGATGTAATTAAAGACTTTTTCATTTAGATAGTGCTTGTTTTTGATAGCTATCAAGTGGAGAAAAATGAGCAATTAGCGCTACAATAATAAGCAATACGAACGAAATAATAAAGTTCCAATCCATACCGAAAAGTGAACCTGCTAAACCTGCAAATAAGAAACTAATTAGAGAACCTAAAAGATTAGCACCAGAAGCCAACCCCATAATACCTCCTTTCTGTTGAGGGATAGTTCGCTTACTTAATGCGGCATATAGAGTAGGTATGAGGGCTGCATAAAATATACCAATTATAGCCCTAATTGGTATCAGATAATAAAAATTGGGTGCAAATATATGTAATAGATACATTAGAGCTGAAATAGATGCTGAGATTTTTAGAGTTTTTTGCCAAATTTTAGCATCGTTTCTACGTCCCCATTTTGGGGAAAAAGCAATATTGAAAACTGCCACAACTCCAAATAATATTCCAGTCACAGTAGCTAGTAAATCATCAGGTGCGCCTTTTTCTTCTACGAAGTACGTAAAGATAGGAATTGTAAATTGAACTCCCATTTGGACTAAGACGATAAGTGTCATTAACTTAAGAAAGACTTTATCCCGAATAATAAATTTGATATTCCAGATTATTCCATATTTTTTGTCTTTTCTTCGTACAAATTCTTTTTCTAGTAGAAAAACAAGTACTAAAATAGCAGCAAATGCGCAAAGTACACCAACAACTATAAAAACATATCGAATACCTACGAAATCAGCCATCAATCCACCAAAAAATGGACCGAAAACCTGACCTGCCGCGATTGAACTTTGTAGCCATCCAATAGCATATCCGGACTTATTCTCTGGTGTATTGGCACTAACGAAAGAGAGTGAGGATGCAATCATTCCACTCATAGTACCTTGTAAAACTCTTAAGAAAAATAGTTGGTAAACGTCTTGTGCAAAAGCCATTAGCATAACAGAAATAGCTAATCCGAAAATAGCCCTTACTGTCATGAATTTTCGGCCATATTTATCACCTAGTGACCCCCAAATAGGAATCATAATAACTGCAGAGATATAAACACCAGCGAATACCATCCCTGACCAAAATTTAGCTTCGTTAGGATCAGTTACTCCCAAATCTCGTACATATAGTGGTAGGAATGGAAATACTCCACTCATACCTATTAGAGCTATAAATTGAGCTACGCAGAGAATAGCGAGATTTCTTCGCCAGATATTATCTTCTTCAGACGATAAAAGTTCTTTGAGGGTTATCAAAAGTTATGAATTCTTTTAATTTTCATTATTTCTAGAAGCATACTAATAGAGTCAGTAATTGGATTAACCTTGCTTCTGTCGTCATTGTACCATTCTACAGGCACTTCGTCTATTTTGTATCCAGCTCTTCTAGCAAGATACAAAGCCTCAACATCAAAGCTAAACCCATCTATCTTAGCTTTACCAAAAATATCCTCTGCTGCTTTGGCTGTGAACCCTTTGAATCCACATTGAGTATCTTTAATACCTTTGATTACCATTAGCTGCACAAATTTATTGAAGGTTTTGCCCATAAATTCACGATAAAATGGTTGGTGTTCTTTTACCATACCATAATCCAAAGCACGTGAGCCAATTACTATATCATAATTGTTTTTTAAGCTATAGATTATTTTTTCAATTTCGTAAATAGGAGTTGAGAAGTCAGCGTCAGTAAATATTCGAATTTCACCAGTTGCTTTAAGCATACCCATTCGAACAGCAGCACCTTTACCTGTGTTTTTCGGTAAAGTATAAGCTTTTACCTTATCACCAAACTTATTAGCAATAGCCACCGTATTGTCAGTAGAACCATCATCAGCTACAATAATCTCGTACTCATAGTCCTTTTTACTAAGATAATCTAGGGCTTTTTGTAGTGATGCTTCTATTCTGTCAGCTTCGTTATATGCTGGTATTACGATAGATAAGTATGGCTTCATTAACGATAATCGATTAGATGCTGTTTTAAAATACAAAGATAATGGATTAGTAGCAAAGTAAGAAATTAAATGAAATTTTGGCTAAGTTAGAACCCACCATCGAAAGTATAGCCGAAGCTAATACCATACATATTGCTTGCACCATCACCATAGCGGTGCTGATAGTAAACAGACAGCATAAAATCATTCAAATCGAGAGAGGAACTATCATCGCTTTTGATACCGAGGATAGAAAAGATAGGTAAGCCAGCGCGGAGTCTAAGTTTAGCGTTCTCAAAAGTAGAATAACCAAATTGAGCTTGGAGTAGATTGAACAACCCAACACCAACATACCCCGTAACTTCGCTACTTGACTCAAAGCTCTTATTCACAAACCAATT
>JBFHKR010000054.1:0-16408 GCA_041595255.1 Chlorobiota bacterium | reverse complement strand
AATTTAGGACTTAGACCATTGAATAAATTTATTAAAATAACAACAATAGTACTATTAACGTTCTTACTATCCTGTCAAAAAAGATATCAAGTAGATGAGTTGATTAGGTATTTACCATTAGAATCGCCTACATACTATAAAGTTTTAAAAGATACTGCTTTTGCGGACTATTTGCAAGTGGTTGAAATTGTTGTTGATAAAGAATACTTTTACAGAACTAAGGAAATGATTTTACAACACAATAATTTTAAAGATTTAGGTTACAATGTTGATAGTCTCTATAGATATAATAAAGCTAAATATCTGACAGAAGTATATTTATATAAAGGTGAATATTATTATCTCGAAAAAGAAGAGAGCAGCCCTAGATTATCAAGAAAATTTCTTTACTTTCGAGTAAAATTAAAAAAAGACTCAATTATAACTGTAATATGCAGACCTCTATGAAAACTATGAAAGAAATAATACAAATTCACTTAACTAAGAAAAATAGATTTGAGTTAACAGGAAGTAGAAGAATTAAACCAATTATTTCCTTCTAAGAAATTCAAGAACAATAAAAAATACATAAAGAATCTATATTAATAATGTCTGACTCAACATTTACAAAGTATTTTAATTGCTTAGCTCATAGTTTTACTTCTTCCATATTCACCGCAAAAACAAGTTAATCAACCTAATTTATGCGGAGAATAGCTCTTTTATTCACAGCATCCTTTCAATTATTATACTAAATGAGATAATTTCATTAAATTTAATAAATTCATAATCATCAAGTCTTCTAAATAAATGAAAAAATATACTCTTTCAATTCTAGTTTTATTTGCATTAATATTAGCTACGAGCAATTTATTTTCTAACGATATTTACTCTGTATCGAAATTTGTAACCGCCGAAGAAGGTAGAGCGTTGATAGTACAAGATGATGATTATTCAAGGTCACTTTCTAAGTTTGATTTGGAGCTACGTGTTCATGGTGCTGAACCTACTGTCAAGAATCTGAATAAATTTACTCAAGAGCAGGTTTTAGATTGGGACGAAAATGAAAGATTTTTACTCGATTCACTTACTAAAGTTATATCTGAAAGTGCAATAAAGCAACAATTCAAATTTGAGTTACCTGATGAGATTGCTTTCATTAAAACTACAATGGAAGAGAACAAAGGTGCTGGAGGATATACTCGGCTGAATTATATAGTCCTTAGCAAAGATGTATTCCTAATGCCAATATCGAAAGTCAAAAGTGTTATTGCTCATGAATTATTTCACGTTATATCTAGATATAATCCCGACCTTCGAACTCAGTTATATTCGGTGATTGGATTTACAACTTGCAATAAGATTAACATTACGACTAATCTCAAGGATTTCACTATTTCCAATCCAGATGCTCCCAATATGGACGCGTACATTAAACTGGAAGACAAAAGTGGGGAAGAGGTAAAATGTGCTATGGTTTTATATTCAGGCAAGGAATATAGTGGTGGAGTTATGTTCGATTATATGAAAGTCGGGTTCTTAAAATTAAAAGAAAATGATGAAAATAGAATGGAACTTTTCATAGAAAATGGGAAGGAACAAATACTCCAAGTTAGTGAGATTACGGGATTTTTCGAACAAATAGGATCTAATACCCAATATATTATCCATCCAGAAGAAATAATAGCCTCAAATTTCGAATTATTATTTGATGACAACCCTATTGTAAGAAGCAAAGAAATACTCTCTAAAATAGATAATATTCTCAAAAATTACTAGATTTTATCATCTAGTACTTCTTTGAATACTTCCAAATACCCTTTGGCACAACGTTTAGATGAGTGATTCTCAGCCATACCGTTCTGCCTAATTTTTTCTATATGGTCTTTAGATTTGTACAAATCTACTGCACGTCTCAGTGAGGCTTCCAATTCGTCGCGATTATAGTGAGGGAAAGAAATACCATTTCCCGTTCCTTTTTCTGCCGAATAATTTGAAATAGTATCTGCTAAACCACCAGTAGCCCTAACTATAGGTATAGTCCCATATTTTAATGCATACATCTGCGTTAGACCACAAGGTTCATATTTGGAGGGCATCAATAAAAAATCTGAGGCTGCTATTAATCGATGTGCGTCTCTTTCACTATAATTGAGGTGTAGTATTACATTGTCAGGAAATTGGCTCTTAGCTTCAATTACCAAATCTTCATATTTCTCCTGACCTTCACCAAGTATTGCCAATACAAATTTATTTGTAGATAACAGCTTAGCAATCTTATTTTCAAGTATATCTAATCCTTTTTGTTCGGTTAATCTACTCACGAAAGAGATCAGCGGTAGTCTATGTTTAGTTTCAGGAATACCAGCTTCTTGTAAATATTCTAATTTTAACTCCTCTTTTATATCCAAACTATTCGAATCGTAATTTTTACTTAAAAAAGTATCTATAGCTGGATTCCATACTCTATAATTGACACCATTTAGAACACCTGTTATATCTCTCAATCTGCTATTAATTGCGTCTTGCATCCCCTCGCTATAATAAGGTTCTTTAATTTCTTCAGCATAAGTAGGGCTAACTGTAACTATTCTATCTGCATACATTATACCCGTTTTCATAAAGTTTACTTTACCTTCATGCTCAAACCAAGACCCAACTTCAAATTCTTTGTGTTTTAGACCTGTGAAATCCATAACTCTATATTTATCATATACACCTTGATATGAAAGATTATGAATAGTAAATACTGTTCCTGTCTTATCAAACAGTGGTTCATCCCTATATTGAGTCTTAAGTATTGGTAAGATAAATGAAGTATGATAGTCATGACAATTTATTATATCGGGACTGAAGTTTATAGCTTTACAAAGCTCTGGAACCGCTTTGTCAAAGAACAGAAACCTCCTATCATCATCTTCGTCTTCGTTTCTATCACCATAAACATATGCATCATCGAAAAACTCATCATGCCCTATTAAAAAAATACGAGCATCGCTATTAGGGAAACTTCCACTATAAACTATTGCTGTTTCCTTCCCAAAACCCATAGGAACTTCAAAGGAAATTTCAGTTTTCTTTAGCCCATAAGCTGCTTTGTCTATAGATTTATACCCTGGTAGTACTGCTATAACATCATGTCCCATCTCACCCCATTCTATACATAGGTAAGAAGTTACATCTGCCATACCGCCTCCTTTGGCGAATGGGTTGATTTCTGCTGCTGCTAATAGTATATTCATATTAATTTCTTAAATTGTAATCATATTTATATATTCTACAATTATAATATAAAGCAATGAGCGTTAATAAAAAAATAAAAGAAAAAACAGTTACTACACTAAGATTACAAGAAATGAAAAATGCAGGAATAAAAATTTCCTGCCTTACTGCTTATGATGCACTTACAGCAAGTATTTTTGACGAAGCAGGAATCGACTTGTTATTAGTAGGTGATTCACTTGGTAATGTATTCCAAGGTGAAGAAACTACACTTCCTGTCACTTTAGAACAAACTATTTATCATAGTAAAGCAGTAGTGAAAGGCGCTAAAAGAGCATTAGTAGTCTCTGATATGCCATTTATGACTTATCAAGTTTCTGCTAATGAGGCATTCAGAAATGCAGGCCGGTTGATGAAGGAAGCTGGATGTTCGGCAGTGAAGCTAGAGGGAGGTAAGAACGTAACAAAAGCTATTAGAAAGATGACCGAAGCTGGTATCCCAGTTATGGGGCATTTGGGATTAACCCCTCAAAGTATTAATAAGTTCGGTTCTTACCGAGCAAGAGGAAAGGACCCTGATGAAGCACAACATATAATAGATGATGCTCAAAGATTGCAAGATGCTGGAGCTTTTTCTATTGTTTTAGAAAAAATTCCTGCCGACCTTGGAAAGAAGATTACAGAAATGCTTGAGATACCAACTATAGGTATCGGTGCAGGTGCTCATTGCGATGGGCAGATATTAGTATATACTGATATGATGGGATTAACAGTAGATTTTAATCCAAGATTCGTACGTCAATATGCTGAATTGAACAAAGTATATACCGAATCCGTAAAACAGTATATAGAAGATGTACAATCAAACGATTTCCCAAATGAATCAGAATCATATTAAATATATATTTGCTGTAATATTTATTGCATCTTTGACTATTATTAGCGCTTGTTCTAATACTGTGCAGAGTTCTAGTGATTTACGTTTCCCAGAGGAAGGGGAAGAAGAGGTTAGCTTTTTTAAGCACGTAAAGCCTTTTATGCAATATACCTGTGCTACTGCTGCATGTCACGATGGCTATACTCAAGCTGGTGGAATTACATTAACTGAGTATTATACATATTTCCAATCTTCGAGTATTGGTTTAGTTGTGAGAGAAAATCCGGATGCTTCTAGATTGAATCAAATAATTGAAGGAAAAAATATCCATCTATTCAACTACAATCGTGAGTTGCCCACTAAAAATCAACAAGAAGGTATGCGCCGCTGGGTACTTAATGGCGCCCCAAATAATTAGGTTGTCTTTTTTCGTCAGAATCACGGATTATTGCCTTTAACACAATTTGTAAAGACGTATTGCTTGTGCTGAGCGAAGCCGTAGTGCATACGTCTCAAAATCGCCTATACTGTTGTAGATACGTTACTCAGAGCTGACAGAATTAGCGAAGAGTAGGAGAGTATTGCTCTCCTTTGGAGGAGCTGTCAGAACTTGTTCTGACTGAGGAGGATAAATAAAAACAACCAACTTAGTATGTTTACCTCCAGCTGAAACCTCCGGTGTCAGCCACCTCCGCCAGTGGAGGACATTCCCGTCAATTGAGAATATACAAAGTGTTCTAAGAGTCAAGGAGAAGTATTCTATTCTTTCTCTTCTTCGATTTCATTTTCAAGATCTTTAATAAAATTTAACAGATACTTTCTACTTGTATCAAGAGCGTAAGCCTTCTTATCATATTCTAATGCTTTTACTTTATTATTAAGACTATGTTTCAAATGATATGCTATTACACCATAGTAGTGGCTCGACTTATGATAATACAAAGCAGAATCAAAATAGTCAAACCCTCTTTTTATGGAATCAGTTCGAATATATTCTTCACCAAGTTCAAAAAAATAAGTCGATATTAACGAGTCATTTCCAACAAAAGCTTTTAAACTATCTATAGTGCTAACATACTGAATTTCTTTTTGTTTGGTTCTGAGTAAATGTTCAGATCTTAAACCCTTATAATAATTTTTAATATCTATTTGAGCTATTATATAGCTTCCAGTTAGAATAATAATGACAGAAAGTAGCGAACGTTTAAAGTTTCTAACAGACTTTTTATATACTAATGCATCATCTTGATTTTCTTTAATGGCTACCTTTACAGTAAATACAATAAAAAAAATAATCCAAAAAAGTACTATAATAATACTAAATAATTGTACACCAAATTGAGAAGGTGAATCACTCTTGATTGTAACTTCTAATATAGGGAGAACAGTAATAACTGCCAACACAGAAATTAGTATTTGGACAAGGTTGTCAAGTATTTTATCTTTCATATTCAAAACCTTACCTCCTCCATTCGTTTTTATGGTAAGTATGTAAAATTGTGAATCGAAGTTAATGAACTCCGACTAGGTTTTTAGAATATCTTTTCTCCTAGACTCTTCGGACACTGCGCGTCCTCTGAGTGACGAGGTTTACACCTCGTGTATAATATGCTTTACTACGCCTTGTATTTCGAATTTGCAATAACCAGTTATTTCTATTGGTAAGTATTTTTGGTTGGCAGAAACTAGGTAAATTTTGCCGTCTTTGCGGCGTAGTTTTTTTACTGTCATCTCACCATCAAGTGAGGCAACTACTATCTGACCATCTTTGGGTTCAGTTTTGGCATCGACTATTAGTATATCGCCTGTGAATATATTCTCGTCTATCATACTGTCGCCAGTGACTCGAGCCATATATACGTCCTTGCTTCCTGTTAGCAATAAGTTACCTAAGTCAATAGATGTTTCTATTGATTGTAACATACCCGAACCACGCTGTATGCTTGCTGGCAATAGCGGTGCTTCGAATGTGAACCCTTGCTTCGGGTTACCATATTTGTCGGCTCTTAATCTATACATATTTTACTTCTATTTCGTTGGACTAACTGTTTGTGTATAGCCCAACAATTGCTGTGCCGTTTTAAAGAGAATGTATCACTTTAGTAACTGTTCCGAGTATCTGAAAATCGATTAATGATTTATTCTCATCCAATGGAAGGAATTGACCAGTGTGTGATTCTAAGAATCTCTTTCCTTCAATCTCGCGATAGAATCGAACAGCCAAATCCTCGTTAACCGAAGCAATGACGAACTTGCCATCAGTTGGATCTATTGACGTATCTATGATAAGAATATCGTTGTCAGATATACCTACAGCCTTGAGCATATCACCCTTCACTTTCACAAAGAAAGTTGCTGCTGGGTGCTCTACTAGAAATTCGTTCAAATCTACTTCTCTGTCAACATCCCCCTCGACAGGAATTGGAATACCAGCCGCTACTGACATAGTAAAGAACGGAATCTTTCTATCGGATTTTGGTAGAAACCCGATTACTTCGAATTGTTGCATTGTAAAACCTGAGAATTGTGGAAAACTTCCTTTATGCTATCTCAAATATATGATATTTATGAATATAATACAAATGAAAATGTTAATAATTATAATAGTGCTGTAATCGTGATGTATTGGTCGCAATTATATGTTCTTTAAAAATATATATATGAACTACACTACAAACATCCCAATCTACCGCCATCAACTGGTAGATTAATACCATTTATATATGCTGCGGCAGGAGTCGCTAGAAATGCAACAGCATTTGCTACTTCCTCAGGGTCCGCAAATCTAGCCGCTGGTATTGTTGCCAACATTTCAGATTCTACTTCACCTTCACCTATTTCACGTTGCTCAGCTTTCTTAGCTATTAGACTCTCTAATCTCCCTGTCATAGTGAATCCAGGTAATACATTATTAACAGTTATTCCATACATTGCTATTTCATTAGCTAGTGTTTTAGACCAACTTGCCATTGCGCCACGTATAGTGTTAGATACCCCCAAACCTGATATAGGTATTTTCACAGAAGTAGAGATTATATTGACTATTCTACCATAGCGACTATCTTTCATACCTTCGAATAAAGTTTGAACTAAGTAATGACTACATTTCAAATGCATATCAAACCCACGATAGAAAGACTCTACATCGGCATTTAGTAAAGCACCAGCGGGTGGACCTCCAGTGTTATTAATAAGAATCTGAATACTTCCATTTCTGTTGATATACTCTTCAGCTGAGTTTCTTACTTGTTCTGGATTCGAAAAATCAGCAATTATATAATCATGTTTTTGCCAATGATGCGAAGGCAATTCATTTATTACTTTTTTTAGCTTTTCTTCCGAACGAGCCATTAACACTATATTTGCCCCTAATGTGGCTAATTCGAATGCGGATGCCTTACCTATACCGTCGGTCCCACCACATACTAAGGCTGTTTTACCTTTTAGCTCTATGTTCATTTTTTTTCTATATCAATAATTATAAAAAGTCAATATAAGAATTATAGTTGTATTTGGTGGACAAAAGGTTAAGATTTTTTATAAAATTGCTAATTATTTGTTATTATGTGTATCGTAATCAAACCAATTACAGAAAAAAAACTTATGTCTTATTCGTTCAGTAAATTAGTAAATAAGAGGGTGCTTTGAGATATTTACTACTCATAGTACTCTACTTGACTATTATATCTAGCCCTCTTTTTTCACAAAATAGAGAGCAAGCAAAACTCGAACTACTGAATGAAAAATTAAAAACTGCCAAAGAAGATACGAATAAAGTGTCTTTACTTCAGATGATGTCTTTCCAATATAACTCACTTGATCCCGAATTAGGTGTAAAATATGGGCATGAAGCACTAGATTTAGCTCAAAAACTAGGTTGGCAAATAGGCATTGCTAAGTCTTACAATTCAATCGGTGGAAATCTATTTGCTCTTGGTAATTTTGATGAAGCATTAGAGAACTTCAAAAAGTCTCTCAAACTAAATGAAGAAAATAAAGACTCACTTGAGATTGCTAAAAACCTAACAAATATTGGTAATATTTACTACAACCTATCTAACTACTCACTTGCTCTAAGTTATTATCAAAAAGCCCTCAAAATAGATATAAAAATTGGTGACAAAGAGGGGGAAGCTGATAATCATGGGAATATAGGTAATATATATAGTGATTTGAAAAATTTTGAAAGTGCTTTAAAATATTATAATAAGGCTTTAAAAATACATGAAGCTAATAATAATAGGAGAGGTATCGCAAATATACTTGGGAATATGGGAACAGCGTATTTAGATTCGAAACAATTTGATATGGCTTTAGAAAAATTCGAAAAGGCTCTTCAGCTTTGGGAATTGTTCGGAAACAAATTCGGGATTGCAACTAATCTTGGTAATATAGCTATTACATATAATTATCTTTCTGATTTCAAATTGGCATTAATGTATTACGAGAAAGCTCTTTCTATTAATGAAGAGATTGGTAATAAATTTGGAAGTGCTGCTATTATGGGTAATTTAGGAGGCTTGTATTTTAATCTCACCCAAGATACAGTAATATCTAGGCTAAAGGAAAAAAATAGTTCAATTTCTTTTGATAAAGACTATAATTTGGAAAAGTCAATAGAGTACTCTGAAAAAGCAACACAATTAGCAGAATCAATTGGTTCTAAAGATATGTTGAGAGAGTTTTATGGCTTTTTAGAAAAAGCATACGCACTAAAAAAAGATTTTAAAAAGGCTTACCAATATCAAAAAGAATGGATAGAACTGAGAGACTCAATCTTCAGTGTTCAGAAAACCAAAGAAATAGCAAAGTTAGAGGCTATCAAGCAAGGTGAGATAAATGAAAAAGAAATCAAGTTAAGAGATTTAGAACTTACTCGTAAGAATAATGAGCAATATGTGCTTATACTTGGATTTGGTGGTGGTGCTATTATGCTCTTATTAGTATTTTTCGAAAGAAGAAAATCGGAAAAATTATTATTAAATATTCTACCAGCTAAAATTGCAAAAAGACTCAAAAACAATGAAAAAAGAATAGCAGACAGATTCGAAAACACTGCGATTATATTTTTAGATATTGTTGGTTTTACTAGTTACTCCAACGACACTGACCCAGTCAAAGTAGTATCAGTTCTAAATGAGATATTTACTAAATTCGATAGTTTAACTAAAGAGTATGGATTAGAAAAAATTAAGACTATTGGGGATTGTTATATGGCAGCAGCAGGATTACCTGATCCACACCCACAGCCAATATTATCTACTGCAGAATTCGCTTTACATGCTCAACAATTAATGCAAGATTACACAACTAAAGATGGTCATAAATTACATTTTAGAATAGGTATAGATTCTGGACCAGTAGTAGCGGGAGTGATTGGAGAAAGAAAATTCAGCTATGATTTATGGGGAGATGCAGTTAATACGGCTTCTAGAATGGAATCAACGGGTCTTCCTAATGAAATTCAAGTAACTGAAAATTTTGCAAAAAGTTTAGAAGGACATGGAATAACATGCGAAGAGCGTGGCGAGATTAATATAAAAGGAAAAGGGGTTATAAAAACTTATTTACTAAAAGGTCAAACCATTAGAAATAAAAAGTTGGGTAAATAAGATGACTACTAAGAGAATATTATTCTTATCTTTAGTTTTTTCATTGTTGATTACTAACCCTCTAATACCCTCTAATGAAAGTATTAAGAGGATTGATTCGCTTAGATCTGAATTACCAAAGTCCTTAGAGGATACAAATAAAGTTAATTTGCTATGTTCATTGTCCAAATATTTTTATAATATAAGTCCAGATTCAGGAATAAAATACGGGACTTTGTCGGAAAAATTAGCACAGAAGCTGGAATGGAAAAAAGGATTAGCAAAGTCATATAGTGGATTAGGCATTAATTATTCTATGCAAAGTAATAATTCTAAAGCCGAACAACTTTTTAATAAAGCCTTAGCTATCTATAAAGAAATTAAAGATAAGGAAGGAATATCTGAACAGCTCGGTAACCTTGGTATAGTAAGTATGAACCAATCTAACTTCACAGCTGCACTAGACTTTTACCAACAATCTTTAAAAATAGATGATTCTGATAGTAATCGAGCAAGACAATATGGAAATATTGGAGTTGTTTATACTAACTTAAAAGACTATAATAAGGCCTTGAAATATAATATTAGATCTTTAAAGCTAAGAGAGAAACTTGGTGATAAGGACAGAATCGCAAGACAATTAAGTAATATTGCATTGAATTATACTTTTCTTAAAGATTATGATAAAGCATTAGAAAATTATGAAAAAGCGTTAAGATTAGATATAGAAGGGGGGAACCAAAGAAGTATCGCGATAAGGCTTGGAAATATAGGTGTGCTTCATTGGGAGAAAAAAGACTACGAAAAAGCTTATGAGTATTACAACAAAGCATTAGAAAAAAATAAGGAGATTGACAGTAAAAGTGGAATTGCTGTTAATCTAACTAACCTAGGAGCAATACATTATTTCCTGACACAAGACACTATTATTAGTAAGTTAAAAACGAAAGGGACTGAACTAAATCTAAACAAAGAATATAACCTCAATAAAGCACTTATTTATCTAAATACATCTAAAGAAATTGCTTCAGAAATGGGGAACAAAAGACAATTAATTGAGATATACGAAACTCTAAAAGAAGCTTACAATTCTATTAACAAATATGATTATGCTTACAAATATCAAACTGAATGGGCAAAGCTAAAAGACTCTATTTTCAGTGTGGAAAAAACTACAGAAATAGCTAACCTAGAGGCTAAAAAGGAAAATGAAATTAAAGAGAAAGAACTAAAGCTTAAAGATTTGGAGTTATTACGAAAAGTAAATGAGCAGACGGCACTTTTTGTTGGAATGGCAGCGATAGTTATTCTTTTGATTATTATATTTATGCAGCGTCGTAAATCAGAAAAGCTACTATTAAATATAATGCCCGAAAAAATAGCTACTAGACTAAAAAGAAACGAAAAAAATATAGCTGATAGATTCGAAAAAGTTTCTATTATATTCATTGATATTGTTGGATTCACGACCTATTCGAAAGGTACTGAACCTGAAGAAATTGTTTCTGCTTTAAATGACATTTTTACTAGATTTGATTTGCTCTCCATAAAACATGGTCTAGAAAAAATAAAAACAATTGGTGATTGTTATATGGCAGTAGCAGGATTACCCGAACCAAATGAAAAACACGCTCTTGCAACTGCCAAATTCGCTTTGGAAGCTAAAGATCTAATGCACAACTATGTAACGCCTGATGGTCATAAGTTGCTTTTCAGAATTGGTATAGATACTGGACCTGTAGTAGCAGGAGTAATCGGAGAAAGCAAATTTAGCTATGATTTGTGGGGAGACGCTGTTAATATGGCTTCAAGAATGGAAAGTACTGGCTTACCTAATGAGATACAAGTAACTGAAAACTTCATTAACGAGATAAAAGACTTCGGTATTAAATATAAGGAACGAGGTGAAGTTGAAATCAAAGGTAAAGGTAAAGTATTAACTTACTTACTTAAATAAGGAATGGAATGAAATTTAAAGTTTTACTATTTACTATTATTATATTTTTAACTGCACAATCTCTTTTGTCAAAAAAACAAGGGCAAGAGAAATTAGATTCATTACTCAAGGTTTTACCTAACGCTAAAAAAGATACGGCTCACGTTAGCTTATTGGCTAGATTATCTGCTAATATACAATCCACCAATCCAGACAAAGGTATCAAATATGGTGAAAAAGGAGTCAAATTAGCCAATGAATTGGGTTGGGATAAAGGGATAGCTGATAATAATGTTTCTATTGGATTAAATTATGCTCTAGGCAAATCAGATTTTACGAAAGGTAAATTGTATTTTGATAAAGCTCTTAAAACTTATGAAGAATTAGATCTAAAGTTAGAGTTAGGTAAAACATTATTAAATATAGGTCTAATATATCAAAATCAATCGATATATGATAAAGCAATAGATAATTATAAAAAGGCTTTGGAAATATTTGAACGATTGAATGAAAAAGAGCAAATAGCAAGTACATTGGGCAATATGGGTTTTATTTATAGAAACCAATCAGATTATGCTAAAGCACTAGAATACTACCAACGATCGCTGTCTATGTTCGAAAAGCTTGGTAACAAAAGTGGTATTGCTACAAACCTTGGTAATATAGGAATGATTTATGATTATCAAAGTGATTTTAAAAGAGCTATAGATTACTATAAAAAGGCCCTCAAAATAAAACAAGAGCTAAAAGATAAAATTGGTGAAGCTTCAATATTAGCAAATTTAGGTTCAGTATATTTAGCCCAAGAAGAGTTTAAAAATGCTCTGCAAAATTTCGAATTATCTGTTGATATATTCGATGATTTGGGTAATAAATATGGGGTTGCAAGTTTGCTTACTAATATTGGTATTGTACACCAATATCAATCAGAATATACAGAAGCATTAGAAAATTACAAGGAAGCAATAAATATATACGAAGAATTAGGGAGTAGAACGGGTGTAGCTAGTAACCTAGGCAATATCGGCGAGTTATACTACAGTTTATCACAAGACTCTATACTAGCTGGTATTAAGAAAGCTAGTAATTTGGTAAGTTTGAACAAACAAGAAAATCTACAAAGATCCATCTCTAGCTATAGTCAAGCTATCAAGATTTTAGAAGAAGTAGGTGATTTATATACGCGGTATAAATTTATTCTGGGTTTGTCTAATTCATATATGCTAAAAGGAGACTATGCGAAATCACTTGAATTATACAAAGAGTATGTCGTACTTAAAGACTCTGTATTTACTGAGAAATCTCAATCTCAAATTGCTAACTTAGAAGCTATTAGAGAAAATGAAATCAAAGATAAAGAACTTGAGATTAAGAACAGAGAAAATGAGATTCAAAACCTAGAAATAACTCAAGCAAAAAATGAAAGATGGGCATTTATTGGTGGTGCTATTGGTATTGCATTTATTGCTATTATTGTATTTAGACAGAGACAAAGATCAGAAAAGCTTTTGCTTAATATTCTTCCAATGAAAATAGCGAAAAGATTAAAGAAAAAGGAACGACTGATAGCTGATGATATAGAATGTGCGAGCATAGTTTTTATAGATTTGGTAGGCTTTACGGCCTATTCGAAAGATAGAAAAGCTTCTGATGTTTTACAAATGCTTAATGATGTGTTTGATAAATTTGATAGATTGATAGTCAAATACGGGTTAGAAAAAATAAAAACAATAGGTGATGGTTATATGGCTGCAGCTGGTGTACCAGAGCCATGTGATGATCATGCAGTCAGAGCTACTAATTTTTCATTAGATATACATATAGTTCTGAAGGAAATCAATTCTAAAATGGAAACAGATATACACGCCAGAGTCGGAATTGAGTCTGGTCCTATTGTTGCCGGTGTGATTGGTGAGATGAAATTTGCCTATGATCTATGGGGAGATTCGGTTAATACCGCTTCGAGAATGGAATCAACTGGTACTCCTGGATTAGTCCATATATCTTCTAATGTGAAAAAAGAGCTTGATAGACAAAACCATAATTTCAGATTCGAAGAGTTGCCACCTATGGAAGTAAAAGGCAAAGGGGAAATGATAACATATATGGTTCATAGAAAGTGAAATGAATAAGCGCTATAAATCTAAAGAATTTGCTCTTACTATCTACATATCAACTATTATTTTGATTTGCTTCTATAAGTTGATAGATATTATTGTTGAGTTCAATAGACAAACTAGTATTCAATCCACTGACGTGACCGAGTATGAATGGGGATACTTAGCTATATTTCTAGTAGTTTGTCTCATTATATATGAACTACTAATGTTAGCTTGGTCACTCATTTTATTGAGAGAAAATCACTTGGAAGAGAAAGGGAAGTTCTCATTTTTAATACTTTTCTTTACTTCATCTTTACCAATAATCTTACTTCTTAGGTTATACTATTTGCAGTATCTACAATAGAGTATCCCTTTAATTATAAAAAGAAACCTCAACATTTCTGCTGAGGTTTCTTTTTATTCTATTTCTTTTCTTACTTAAGGAACGATTCTATGTATAGTACGTGGCATTGGGATAGTCTCACGTATGTGCTTAGCACCAGTAATCCATTTGACTGTTCTTTCTAATCCCATACCGAAACCAGAATGAGGCACACTACCATATTTACGCAAATCCAAATACCATTGGAATTCTTCCAAAGGTAAATCTTCATGTTGTATTCTTTCTAATAGTAAGTCGTGGTCATCTTCTCTTTGGCTACCACCTATTAGTTCACCTGCTTTCTCAGGGCCTAACATATCCATAGCTTTTACTACTTTCGGATTTTTAGGGTCGCGTTTCATATAAAATGCTTTAACTTCAGTCGGGTAATCATAGATGAAACAAGGTTGATCAAATTGCTCCATCAATGCTTCTTCTTGTACTGTACCAAAATCTTCGCCCCAAGGGAAAGGATGTATCTCCTTATCAACTCCATCTACTTTTTGTATTAGAGGGACTTTATTTTCTTGTAACCACTCAACTGCTTCCGTATATGACATACGAGGGAATCCACCTACTACTTTCTTAAGCGGTTCTAAATCTCTTTCTAAAGTTTCTAATTCTTTTTCACAGTTTGCGAGTACTTGCTTTACGATATAAACTGTCATATCTTCTGCTAATTGCATATCATCTTCCAAATCGAAGAAGGCCGCTTCTGGTTCTACCATCCAAAACTCAGTTAAGTGCTTTCTAGTCTTAGATTTCTCAGCTCTGAAAGTTGGGCCAAAAGTATAAGTTCTTCCTAAAGCCATAGCTGAAGCTTCTGCATACAGCTGACCTGATTGAGATAGGTAAGCATTTCCTAAATCGAAATATTTAGTCTCAAATAAAGTCGAAGTACCTTCGCAAGCATTCGGAGTCAAAATAGGTGAATCCATAAGGCGGAAACCACTATTGTCCAAGAAATCTCGAATAGCTTTAACTATAACCGAACGAACACGCATAATAGCGTGCTGACGCGATGAACGTAACCACAAGTGACGATTCTCAATCAAGAATGCATCGCCGTGCTCTTTCGGGCTAATAGGATATTCATCTGCTATCTGATATACTTTCAGTGAAGTAACATCTAGCTCAAACCCACCTGGTGCTCTATCGTTTGACTTTACAGTACCAGTAACACTAAGTGAAGATTCTTGTGTAAGTGATTTTGCAGCTTCGAAATCCTCTTCGCTAACATTCCCTTTGAATACCACGCATTGTGCTACTCCTGAGCCATCGCGAAGTTGGATAAATTGTAATTTTCCTTTACCAGTTTTGTTGTAAACCCAACCATTAAGGGTTATTTCTTGCCCATCGTATTTGGACAAATCTTCTATGTATTTGTATGATTTATAACGTGCTGACATATTTTCTTATTCTTTTGATAATATATAAAAACAAAAATACGAAGAATATTTATAAAAGTTTGCATTTGGGAAATTAGGCTGGAATTGTTAAATTAATCGAGTTAAAATATAGGGAATTTTAAAAAATGTTTAATCTATTCGTTTCAGCACTCTTTTCGATTATTATTATAGCATCTACGATTGTTACGAATGCGCAAAGTTTAGAAAAGTTAACACCTGTCTCAGATCCATTTGAGTTTCAGAATGAGTTTTATCCTTTATCAGTAGGTAACTATTGGAGAATGTTATATATCACTCCAAAGGGTAATGACAAATACGAAATCGTAGGTAGATACGAATTTAAAATTATAGAATACATTTTTAATGAGATCTACTTTGGAGATTCATTAGCATACATTCCAGTTTACAAAAAAGAAAGCAAATTTTATAGACCAAACTCTTCTGTTTATGAGAGCGTTTCTTATACTTACTTAATTAAAACAAACGAAGGTATAATTGAATGTAAAAAACCACCTAATAATAATAAGATTAAACCATTTATTTTCATACCTACCGATAGTAGTTATGATTACTTATCTTTAGAATTAACAGGTAAAACAATAGAAAGAGGAATTGAGTTAAAAACTAGATTTTGGGAAATGAGTACTATTGTAATAAATTACAGAGATAAAGATAATCTAGGTGGATTTTACTACTCAAAAGATAAAGGGCATGTATATACTCAGTTCTTCTATAAAAAGGACGATTCTAACTATCAAACTAATTTCTCTGATAAAGACACATTTGAACCCGGCTCTGAATTTATACTTAGTGAGTTTAAAATCGAGTAACTAAATTCAAACTAATCAAAAAAATCTACTCCATTATTCTATTAATATCTCCTACTATTTAGAAAACTCTAATTCTGTTT